>CAIZGZ010000026.1 GCA_903932695.1 uncultured Actinomycetes bacterium
ACCTGCCTTTCTGGTTTTTATTACTGGTTTCTATTTCTGGTCGGATAAAAGAAAAAGAGCCGCTCATCCGATTGGATGTGCGGCCCCTGTAAGTTCTAGCGGGTTCTTTCGGTTCTACCGATTCGAACTCCAGGTTCCGCGCGCCCCATAGGCTGCAAAATTCTTGGCTGACCATGAATATGCGGCATAGGCGGCATGAGTTGCATGGGTGGCGTGAGAATGTGCAGCGGCAAAGCGTGCGGCTGTTGATATGGTGGCGCTCAAGGCAGACGAAGGAGAGGTACGTGAAGTACCTGCAACTACGAGTGTCTCTAACACATGCGCTCCTTGTGAGTTCTTGATACTTACCAACAGTAAAGCATCGAGCTTTCGGCTCGCAACCGAATTAATTGATCAGACCATCCAAAAAGACGCTGGGGGTTCCAGAGTACGAGAGGTGCGCTCCTTGTTTAGCGCGGGTGATGCCTACGTAGAAGAGGCGGCGCTCCTCTTCCAGCGTCACCGCGCTGATGGGGCTTCCCGTGTAGCCAAAGGGCAGCGAGCCCTCGTTAATTCCCACAAGAAATACCTGATCCCATTCCAGCCCCTTGGCCGCATGGAGCGTGGAGAGCACTACCCCCGGCAGAGTCGGTGGGTTGTTCTGTTCAGCTCGATCTTCGAGTTCGCGTAGGAAGGAGCGAAGGGCAGTTGGGCCGCCAACCCCGTTCTCCTTCATCTCGCGCGCCAATGAGATAAAGGCACGGACATAATCAGTTGCACCAAATGGGCGAAGTACCGAGGCGAGCTCATCGACCCAATCGTGTCCACCATCAAGGTTCTCCAACGGCAAGACGGATGCGCTCCGAATTGTTCGCATCGCATCTTTAACATCAACTCGATCAAAGAAGCGCTCTGAACTCTTGAGTTGAGTTTCAATGTTACGAGCCTTCAGTGCTGATTCAAAGGGATCGAGTTGGGAATTAGTTCTAGCCAAGATCGCAATCTCGGAGTGTTTGCCAGAGAGCGATTCGATCCGGTCAACGACCGCCTTTACTTCTGCACCGGAATGCGGAAAGCCATGTATCTCCAGCGCTCCGCCGTGCTCATTCATGGATACGAGTTCGTTCTCTGGATTGCTCTCAGAGAGTCGAAGGATCTGATTCGCCATCGAAATAATTTCAGGGGTTGAGCGGTAGCCACGATTGAGGCGAACAACAGCAGCTTTCGGATACCGCTGGGTGAAGCCAAGTAAGAATGATGAGCTTGCGCCAGCAAATGAGTAGATCGTCTGAGCCGCATCACCAACCACGCAGATATCATCACGATTGCCTAGCCAGAGATTGAGTAAGCGCTGTTGTAAAGGTGAGACATCCTGGTACTCATCAACCGTGAAGTAGCGATACTGATCGCGCACCCGTTCGCGCACATCGCGATCTTCTTCTAACATGCCAACAGTCAGTAGCAGTACATCCTCAAAATCGATCACGCGCTCTTGTTGCTTGAGGGTTTCGTAGGATTGATAAACCTTCGCGATCTCAAAGTAATTATCTTTATCGGCGCGACCATTAGGGATGCGCAGCGACCGACCGATCTCGAGCGCCGCTTCAACGTAATCTTCCGGCGCGGTCTGCATCGCCTTCGCCCATTCAATCTCGCCGCTGATTTCACGAAGTGTGGCAACGCCAGGGACCAATGTGGTGTCACTGCGACTCATCGCCTCCGACAGAAAGCCCGCCTTGGTCGTCAGCAACTTCGGGAAAGAGCCACCAAAGGAATACGGCCAGAAATACATCAACTGTTTGAGGGCGGCGCTATGAAAGGTACGCGCAGCAGCGTTTGGGACGCCAAGCGTGCGAAGTCGAGCCCGCATCTCGCCTGCGGCTCGCGCAGTAAATGTCAAAGCAAGGGTTTTATTGGGATCAGCTACTCCGGTCGCAATTGCGTATGCGATTCGGTGTGTGATGACTCGGGTTTTGCCGGTTCCAGCGCCGGCGATGACACAGACCGGGCCACGAACATTGGTCACCGCTTCTAACTGTTCTGGATCTAGGCCAGCTAATAACGACTCTGCATTCATGACGAATTGCGCCAGCTCTCCGCTGTAGTCAGCGCTGGTCGATCATCGCCATACCAAGAATTAATCATCGCGCGAGCAACGCTCATTGCCGGTGGCAACAAGAGCGTTCCATCTTTCACCGCTTCATAGATTGAATCTCGATCAAACCAACGGATCAATTCAATCTCTTGCCCATCTGGTCGCGCATTCTCCGGATCAGTTACTTGGGCTTCAAATGCGATCATGAGAGAGCGAGGAAACGGCCAAGGCTGTGAACCGAGATAATTGATCTCAGAGACGGCTACGCCCGCTTCTTCAAAGACTTCGCGAACAACACATTGCTCAAACGATTCGCCCGCTTCAACAAATCCAGCGAAGGTTGAGTAACGATGTTCTGGCCAAACTTTTTGATGGCCGAGCAGAATTCGGTCATCGCGGTCTTTAATCAGCACAATGATCGCTGGATCGGTGCGCGGATAATGTTCATGCTTGTTCTCTGCGCACACTCGAATCGCTCCACCTTGTTGTGGGGCTGTCACAGAACCACAGGTTGAGCAGATCGGATTGTGATGGTGCCAATGCGCAACCGCTTGGCCATGAACCGCTAAGCCGATATCGAGATCTGAGAGCAGATGACCGATAGCGCGAAGCGTCTGGTATTGATCTTCTGCGCCAATCTTGGTCTCAGAACACCACAGGAAGTACGAACGTTGATCATGCTGACCAAGGAAGATTCGTTGGCCCTCACCTGAGATATCTGCGGCAGCGAGCTTCTTGAGTGTTGCGGGCTCGCCCGATTCGAGGAGAAAGCCCTCACCATTGAAATGGATAATTCCAGCCGTGCTCCACGCAGCCTCAAGGGCGCTCTCATCGAGCCGGATTGCGCTGGCGCGATCGACGTTTGAGCGTGAAAGGGGCAGATTCAGTATTTTCATTAGGAGGCGACCCTACTAGCCTGCCCTTATGAGGGTCATCTCCTGGAATCTGCTCCACGGCAGCGCACCCTTGCCCGGCGCCCCGGAACCGGAGCTGACCACACCCTTTCTCGCCCTTCAGGCAGAGCTCGCACCCGACCTCATCGGGCTGCAAGAGGTGGATGAGAACCAACCACGTTCTGGTGGGGCTAAACAGGTTGCGCAGATTGCAGCAGCGATCGGGAGTGAGCACTGGGCGTATGCGCGCTCAGTTATCGGCACCCCAGGTGAAAAGTGGCGCAAGCCAAAGGCGCACGAAGCGATCTTGCATGCACATTTCGATCAACCATCGTATGGAATTGGATTGATCTCTCGTACACCGGTGACGAATTGGCATCGGATCGATCTAGGTCGATCGTGGATCGGTATGCCGCTTCTCGTCGGCGGCAAACGAGGGTTGCGAATTCTCTACGTGAAAGATGAACCGCGGGTCGCGCTGATCGCAGAACTTGCCAATGGATACACCGTCGCAGTTACGCACCTCTCGTTTGTGCCGATCGTCAATTATTTACAGCTTCGTAGGTTGCAACGAGTAATGAAGGGCCTTCCTGGAAAGCGGGTGATCATCGGAGATCTCAATCTCCCCTTTGCTATCCCACATCGACTGACGCGTTGGCACTCGCTCGTCCCACAATCAACCTATCCATCGTGGAAACCAGCGATTCAATTTGATTACATCATGAGCGAAGAACTGGAATCAGGAAGTGCAATGGTTATTCCTCGAAGTGAGATGAGCGATCATCTACCGATCGGATTCGATTTCGACTGATGCAATGATCGCTGCGATCTCTTCGTCGCGCGAAAGGTTCTCACGGTAAATAGTCTGACCATCGCCAACATAATGGAAGGCAGCCCGGATATTTTCGATCGGGATGTTATGTAATTTGGAGTAGGCAAGTCGGTACATCGCCAGCTGGATCGATGCGCTTGCTAGCTCTTGATCTGATTTCACTCGACCGGTCTTCCAGTCAATAACTTCGTACTGATCACCCTCACGATAGATCGCATCGATCCGACCACGGAGAACAACCCCATGGATCACTGTTTCAAAGCCCGCCTCCACCTCATAAGGTGTGCGATTGGCCCACGGACTAGCGAGCCACTTCTCTTGCAACTCCTTAAGAGGTAGATCGTTCTCGGGGTTGAGTTCAAAGATCTCATCATCAAAGAGTGTGTTGACAGCGAAGCGTCGTTCGAGCCAGAGGTGAAATTCGGTACCACGCTTGGCGTAAGTATCAATATGACGAGGCATCGGACGACGAATCGCAAGTGCCAGCGCTGCTGGATCTTCTTCAAGAGCAATCAAGGTTGAGACGGAGAGTCGTTGTGGCAGATAGACCTTGGTATATCGCTCGCGGCTTCTCAGTTCTTGGATCAACGCTCTCGCATCATCCAAAAGTTCGGAGTCAGCCGGCGTCAGGTTGATGGGAGTTGGTGAATTGAGATCAAGCGGTCTTGCGCTACGCACTCGCTGCGCACTTGCTCGCACCTCTTGCGCTCGTAGGTTCTGTTGTGGCCAGGTAGCGCTACGAGGTTCGATCAGATCTGGGTTCTCCGCTGGAACCTGCTCAGGTAGCGAGATTAACTCGGGAGCGCCGTTCTGCAGGTAGTCGTGAGCAAGGGTGAAGAGTTCGCTCTGAGCAAGTGCGCTCGATCCATCGCGGAAGTAGGTAGCGCTCAAGAAGAGATGCGTCTTTGCGCGAGTGAAGGCGACGTAACCGAGTCGCAACTCTTCAAAGCGCTTCTTGAGATTCCACTCTTTCTCAAAGGCATCGATCGCCTTTTTAACATCAGTAGGAGTTGCTGCATCACTTGGTGGAAACTCAAAATCGTGGAATTGCAGGCGATCTCCGCGGAGTGCGATCGGGAGTGAACCGGCATATTTAAGCCACGAGTTAGATTTTCCCTTGTTGGGAAATACATCTTCGATTAAACCTGGGATCGCAACAACATCCCACTCAGCGCCCTTGGAGTTGTGGATGGTGAGAATCTGGACGGCATCGTGAGAGGTAGTGATCTGTGCTGGTTTGAGTCCACCTTCGCGCTCTTCGGCGGTCTCGATCCATTGCAAGAAACTGGCGAGATTGGCGCCGGTACGACCAAAGGTTGCCGCCTCATCCAAGAATTTATCGACATGCCTGCGGCCAAGTTCGTTGCCGTCACGGACCAGCAGTTCGGTATCGAGTCGGAGAAAACGCTCGGCGGCGATGATGATGTCGGTAAGCGAACCATGGGCTTCGCGTCTAAAAGCTGTGAGCTCGTCGCGGAGTTGGATGAGGCGAGCGAGACCTTCGGATGAGAAGTCGCTTGGGTTGGCGAGATCGATATATTCCAAAGCTTCAATAATGGAACCCGTAGCGAAGTCATCAGACTCTAAGATCGATTGATCGCCGCTCTCAATGATCTCTTCCAGGCGAGTAGCACGATCGGATTGCGATGCACGCGCAATCTCTCGAGAGTATTTGCCGAGCGCTGCCAGATCCTTCGCCCCGAGCGCTACCCGTGGCCCAAGTAAGAGGCGAGCGAGTGATGTGCCGGAATCGGGGTAAGTGATCGTTCGAAGCAGCGCCAGAATATCTGCGATCTCTGGCAGATGAATAAGACCACTGATCCCCACGACTTCGGTCTTAATTCCTCGAGCTCGTAGTGCAGCTTCAATGGCGGGGATATAACTCTTGACACGAAGGAGAACAGCGAAGGTGCTCCGTTTTTCGATTGGTGTCGCAAGTCGTTCTGGTGCAAACCAGAGCTCTTTAAAGTTCTCAGCAATAGCCTCGGCCTCATCGTTCAGCGTCACGTAAAGTCCGCACCGAACCTCACCTCTTCCAGCACCTGGCCGCGCTGTTAGCGCTTTCACACCGTTGCTTGCGCCAGAGATCGCCGCAGTATGTTCGACAACGGCGTTCGCGAGCTCAAGAATCCGTTGATCATTGCGCCAGGTTGTCAGTAGATCAAAGTGCGACGTCTCTCCTGCAAAATGGGAGTCGAAGGTCTCCAGCGTTGCGGCCGAAGCGCCGCGCCAGCCATAAATAGCTTGGTTTGGGTCGCCTACTGCCGTGACATGGTGGCCACTCTCGTCG
>CAIZGZ010000027.1 GCA_903932695.1 uncultured Actinomycetes bacterium
AGTTATGGCGGAGGTAGATTCCCTTCTAACAACTCCTATGGCTTTATGTGGGAAGAGCGAATGGATGAATCGACCGCTATCGGTACAAACAATTCGTCCAATCCTGGTGGACTCAATCTCTCGGGCTACACCTATTCGACCGGCTCAAACTGCCCAACCGCTTCGACAACGCTGGTTTACCTCTTTACGAACTCATATCGATGCGCAATTAGGCAAGTAGCAACCAGTTACTCCAGCAGTGAAAACCCGTACTCCGTAGTTGGTAATAACGTTTTCTCAACTCAAACATATATCAGCTTTCTTGCCCTTAACTACAACGGTGGTGGAAACAAGCAGGCCCGTATTGGACTCGGTTACAACGAAAACGGAACATACGACGAGACCTCAAACGACGTCGTCGGCGGAATCGGATTTGGCTCATCACCTGGTTCGTACCAAGCCGGTGACTATATTGGTTGTTGTCAGTCTCCTCAGACTGGCCTCAACCGCAAGATGGGTTACGAGCTGTATGTCCGCAACCTGAGCTCGCTCACCACATCTAATGCTTATCTACAGACACCTGCAGGAAGCACTCTGACACAATCAACGACCGCGACAACTTCACTCAAGAACGGTTCGAGTACCTCCGTCGCTGCGTACTGGATTGCTCCAACATCAAACTCCAGTCTCTCGCTTACCGGAATTACGGTGACTGGTTCTGGCGTAGTAACGGTCGGAGCCACTGCATCGGCCGGCACATACCCAATCACGGTAGAAGCGGTGGATGCGCAAGGAAGCGTGAGTGCGGTCAATATGACCGTCGTGGTTACCCCAAGTGGACCCACGGATTACGCAGCTAGCTTTTACTCGGCGAGTTCGCAGTATGCCGAAGCCGGTAATCGTCCAATTCCAACAGGAGCAAATAACTTCACTGTAGAAGCGTGGATCTATGCCAATACGCTACCGGCCAGCGGTTTCATGGAAGCGATTTCACAAGGTGGCGGTTCCGCATACGGATTTGATCTGGGTCTTAATTCATCGGGGCAAATTAGAACGGGTGATTATTGGACTAGCGGCTCGGCAGTATCAAACTTCGCGATTCAGGCGGGGCAGTGGTATCACGTTGCCATCACTCACAACTCCACCAATGCTGGCCAGTTGTTCGTCAATGGACAGCTTGTTGATGCATCAACCGGATATACGGTCCAAACAACCGCAACAGGGCAAAACCTTCGTATCGGCACCCAATATAACAATGGCTCCGTTCCGTACAATGAATATTGGAACGGCAAAGTCGACGAAGTAAAGATCTATAACTCCGTCTTGAGTCAAGCGGATATCAAAGGCGACATGACAACGTATGGCGCCTATGACTCTGGCGTGGCTGCAAACCTGGTTGACTACTTTGATTTCAACGAAGGTACTGGCTCTTATTTCTATAATCACGTGAGCGGCGCAGCAAGCGCGAGTAACTTGGTACTTCAATCAAACGCTCCGACGTGGAGTGATGTCAAGAGTGCGACAACGACAAATGGTGTCACTGTTGTGACTTTCCCGCGCAGTTACTTAACCGCGACCGGAGGCTACACGGCACCTGCAGGCATTTCACAAGTGAGTTATCTGGCCGTTGCCGGCGGCGGTGGCGGAGGTTGCTCAAACACCAACAATGACTTCGCGAATGGTGGAGGCGGAGCTGGTGGATTATTGCAAGGAACCATGACGCTTACGCCATCCACGATCTATCTCATAACTGTTGGAATAGGCGGAATAACTACAACGCCAACAGGTGTGTTTGCGACAAGTTGTTATGGCGCTGGAACAAATGGCGGTAACACTATTTTTAATACCGCTACAGCTATCGGGGGAGGCGGTGGCGGTGCTGGCAACAATACTCAAGGTTATATTGTTGGTAGTTCAGGAGGATCGGGTGGAGGCGCAGCTGCTCAAGGCGGAAACCTTGGTCCTGGTTCAGGAACTTCAGGTCAAGGAAATTCAGGCGGAATTTCGTTACCAAACGGCTCCTACTCGTATCTTCAAGCCGGAGCCGGCGGTGGTGGCTCGGGCGGAGTTGGAGGTTCTCCCAATGCAACTCCTTATTGCACCAGTACGAGCGATCCAATTGGTGGTGCTGGTGGAGCTGGTACACAGAGCAGTATTTCCGGGACTGCCAAGTACTACGCAGCTGGCGGTGGTGGAGCTACTCGTGTAACTACCGCCGCTTGTGGCGGCGCTGGTGGCAGCGGTATCGGTGGTTACGGAAGCTCGATTGATGGCAACAGTGTGCAAGCCGGTAACGGCGCAGCCGGAACTGGTTCCGGCGGTGGCGGAACTTCGAATATCGCAAGTTATGCCGGCCGCGGTGGTTCGGGTATAGTGATCATTGCCTATCTCTCGGTGGCGCCCGTTGTGACTGCTCCAAATAGCATCACCACTACAGCAGGTACGGCAGTTACCTTTACCGACACCAATACGGCGATTTCAACGTTGACCAGAACTTTCCAGTGGCAATATGAAACGTCGGTTAGCGGTCCGTGGCAGAACGTTGCTACCGGAAGTACTAATTCGACCTCAGGAAACTACACAACGGTATTAGCAACAGTTTCAATGTCTGGGTACTTATTTAGGGTGATAGTTACCGATACCGATGGAGGTACTGGCCTCAACACCGGAGCATCGCTCTCCACGACTACCGCAGCGGCGACGTTGACGGTTAATCCGCAGCCCATCACAATTACCGCAGCGGCAGCTAGCAAGAATTTCGGAGCGACTGATCCAGCGCTTACCGGTGTTCTTGTCTCAGGTAGTCCTGGCTTGTTTAATGGCGACACGGTGTCAGTCACCGAAACTCGAACTGTTGGACAGAGCGCTGGTTCTTACACAATCACGCCTTCCGCAGCGGTATTTACACCATCTGCGAACGCGGCAAATTACTCAATCACATACGCGACCGGACTCTTCACCATCAATCCTTATGGCACATTGGTGATTACGCCGGTTGCCCCACCAAGCCTTACCTACTCCGGAAGCGCTCAGAGCTTTACTGAGAGCGCGACCGTGACTGGTAACGCAGCAATCGATCCCGTATCCGTGAGTGCGTACACGATCACGGGTAACGCTTACGCAAACGGAACCGACAATACGGGTACCGGAACCGCATTTAATGGTGGAACAACTACCTTCCCAACAAATGCGGGTGCTTATGTGCTGACGCCGACGACTCTTAGTTTTACGCAGAGCGGCGGAGTCAACAACTATACGAATGTCACGTATAACTCAGTCAACTTCACCGTTAACCGAGCGCCTCGAACCGAAACAGCAACAGCCGCGACCTCTGTCGCGGCATATCAATCAACAGATCAAGTCTCACTCTCACTCAGTGGTGGAGTGCACGATGGAAACTACAGTTATTCTTCAAATAGTTATTGTTCAGTGAACTCGACCGGGCTTGTAACGATGCTCATTGGTAACCCATCAGATACTTGTACGGTCACGGTCTATTACTCAGCTGGCGCCAACTATTTGGCGGCTTCGCCCAATGTCACCGTCTCGATTACGCCAGCGAGAATTGCTCAGGCACAACTCTCTCTCATTACGCAAAGCGCAGTATTTGGAGCTCCATTTACCTTAGCGCTCGGTGGCGGAAGCGGCTCTGGCGCCATCTCGTACGCTCTCAACTCTTCCGGCAGTGCGGGTTGTACGATCAATGGGGCAGTCATTACGGCGGCACGTGTCGGTTCTTGCGTAGTCCAGGTAACACGAGCACAGGATGATTACTACAGCACGGCCACTTCGCCGCTCACAACAATAAATTTCTATACATATATCAACCGATTACCAACACCAGTAATTTCTAGTGCGCCATCTCAAATCGGCGGGGGAGTCGTCGGCGGGGGAATCAACTCGGTTCAAACAAATGGCTCGGTCATTACGGTTACTGGAATGACTCCAACCTCTGCTGCAGGCAGTGCAAACGTCGTTCTGACCGGTACCGGATTTATGAACGGCGGCGTATCAACGATCCGATCCATTAGCTTTAATTCAGGTTTAGATCTCGTCCCATTTACAGTGAACAGCGCAACACAAATTACCCTGACTGTTCCCTCTGGTGAGACCGGAGTGGTCGATCAATTTGCGATCCAGCCCATCAATGGAACGACCGTATTCTCACCGACCTTTACCGGCCTATAACGGCTATTTTTTCGTGATATCTGGCGGGATAAAGGTCATGCGAAGAATGACTGAACCGGCTGGAATTTGATCCGATCCGCTCGCATCGAAGTTGGTAGAACCAAACACTTGTGGGAGCGAGTTCTTTAATTTGATGCTAAATCCGATTGCCGTGACCGTACCGTCGTTTGCAGTCTGGGTCTTTGAGTTATAGCCGCCGATCACTTGGGCATAGAGCACAGTGGAATTTGGTGGATAACTCTGTTTGTTCTCAAATGATGTGAGGTCTGCCTTAATAGTGGTGGGATCAAAGGTCGAGTAGATCTGGTTGGCCCCGCGATCGAATTGCTTACCTACAGCAACGGTGGCAGCGCTTGATTGCAGCGAGTTTTGAGGCAACTTTGTTAATTGCGGGACAAACGAGATAGTTGCAAGAAAGAGCGCCATCATTGCAAGAAAGAGGTCTGCGTACATCCACCCCGCTTGCTCAGAGACATCTTCGGTGAACTCTGATTCGAGTTCGTTCTCGTAGCGCATTACTTCTTATTCATCTTCTTTAATTCGGCAAGGACTTGCTTGTTTGAAGGAATTTCACGAATCTTTGTAAGTGCATCTTTACTTGCTGCACCAAGATTTCTGACCGCAGCATTCAACGATGCGACAGTTGCAGCGGTGGTCTGATTGATCGAAGTGGTGGTCGGTGTTCGTGCTGCAACGAAGAATTTATTGATCGATATTGCGAGCTCAAGTCGACCAATTGATGCCTGAGCTGCAAAGGCTTTCTGTTTTGCCACGCGGCTCTTATTCATAAATGCAGTAATAAGAGTAAGGGCAATGACGGTAATGATGATCATGAAGTCGAGGAACGCGACCTCGCCAATCGTCCAAGACTTAGGCAATACCCCGTAGCCGTTCTGCCAAAACTCGAGAAAGTTCACAACCGAACCCTTATTTGCTTCGGTATACGCGGCGAAGGCAGTGGTTGATTTGCTGATAGCAATCCAGGTGAGCGCTACCGGCAAGAAGACTAGGACGTTGCGAAAGATCGACAGAGTGTTGCTGAGTGAGAGACTGCGCGCGCCGGTCTTGAGGGTTGGGCGGGGGAGAGTGTCGAGCGGGTTGAACTCAGCGATCGCAATCAGGTCTTCGCCGGTGGAGAGCGCCTTAGTGAGTTCGCGAATGTAAGGGTCATTGAGCTGCCCATTGGTGAGCGCCCATGCATTGACCTCGTCGAGCAGGAGTGATGCCTGGTCGATCTTGGGGGTTTTGGGCGCTTTGGGCGCTTTTGGACGTGGAGAAATTTCGCTCATAGATGGAAAGTACAGGATTTACGCGCCCTGTTCTATGCTTATCGCGTGAACCAGCGGCAGATCAGCACCGGCAAGCGCGTCATTGTCGCCTGTGGTATTGCCTTTGCGATTACCCGCATGTTGCCATCGCTGGCCGATACCAATACTCCTAATCCCCAAAATCCGAATCAAAATCCAACGGTGCAATCCGATTCCACCACCGTAACCACATCGCCGTCTCCGTATTCCAGCGCTTCACCATCTGCGACTACGTTGCCGGCTCCAACTGCCTCGATTACTTACCTTCCAAATAACACCGAGTCGCCATCGCCGTCCCCCAGTGCATCGCCGACTTCGATCAGTGATTCCAAGATCACGGTCCATATCCCTGGCGTTATCAAGGTGGATCCGCGGGCGTCATTAGCCGCAATTGCGCCAGTCTCACTCTCCAGCCAGGACTCACTTTTGGTCTGCATGAGCTCGCATCGCGCCCAAATCTCTGTGGGAGCGCTACCTGCTTCGATTCTGGCAAACCAGAGCTCGGGCCAGGCGGTCACTCTCTCGGGCAGTGCCAGCGATCTTTCGGCGGCCTTGAGCGCCCCTCAAGGGCTCCGACTCGTCGGCTCCGGGCGAGTCGCCGGCGCCAGCCTGAGCTTCAAGATTGTGGGCGTAACTTCGCCAACGATCGACACCTCTTTATGTGGGGATCCCGGTGCGTCCCAGAGCGTCGCGATCTCAGCTCTTGGCCTCGAAGAAGGCCTCGTCAAAGTGCCTCTTACCCTCGGGAAAAAGCGCTAAAACCCGCCTCGCAAGCCTGAATTCGAGCTTCGCCTAGACATTGTGTCTATGAATTAGATAGCCTTCGGCGCTGGAATAACCCTCGGTTATAACCCTAGGATTGTCCTACGAGGCGGGCGACCAGTCAGTTCTTCGAGCACGAAAGGGGTACCAAATGAACAGTGGTTTGAATTCACCACTCAGCGGTCGAGTCACATCGCGCTTTGGTGGCTCCGGAAAATATCGGAACAAGATTCTCGTCGGCGTCGGTGTTGCCGCGATTGTTCCATTTGTCCTTTCAACATTTGCTGCGTCGATCACTGTTGGTAGTGGTTCACTCACATTTGGACAAGGTTCAGAGCAAGCCGTTTCATGCGACAACCAAGTGTATGTAGCGATGAATCAAGAGTGGCATTCAGCGCCAACTCCATCGGATAGCACCGCAGGATTCTTCCGCGTGCGGTCTATTACCGTTTCACATTTCAATTTACAGAGCTGCCAAGATTCCAAGCTTCGTGTGCGCTTGATCAATATGGCAGGACAAGAGATTCCGCTCGGTTCGATTGCTGGATCGACGGTATTGCAGATCGCTGTTCCCAACTCTCAAAACGTTGGAAATGTCAGCGATCCTGCAGCTTTACAGCTCGCATATCTAGATGGCGTGGGGGATCCACTCTCTGGCGTCATGCAAGCTGCTGCTTCGTTGCAGACATCCGGTGTCTCCGTTTATGACGGAACTCCGTTGTCTCCAACATCTGCAGATGTGACTTTCTATGTAGATCCGTCACAAGCTGTCGATATCGATGCAGCGACCGTAGGTCGTGTAACGGTAGAAACAGTGAACAACCCCTCGGCTCCGGTGGCGACACCAGTGTCTACACCAGCACCATCTGCTTCACCAACTTCATCATCAACACCAGCACCAAGTAGCCCCAACGGCTAGTTCGCGCGAGACCCCTCAAGCGAAATAAAACTGACACAAGAAAAGAGTAAAAAATGGAGATTCTAAACTTTGGACCTTCTGGTTCAACGCCAAAGAAGCGCCGCAACCGAGTAGCACTCGTTGTCGGAGCCTTGGCTCTCGCTGCAATCGGTTCAACCTTCGCAGCTAGCATCAGCCTTAACAACGGTTCAGCTATTGAATACGGTCAAGGACTTTCACAAGCACTTGCTTGCGATGCTTCAGGTAGCGTCACTGTCGCGCCTGCAAATACATTTGTTAACGCATCCGGTAGCGGAGCTTTCGATGTAGACACAATTACTGTTTACGACACACGTACCGCCTCATCAGGCACCGGCCTCGGTCAATGTGCTGGTAAGTACATCAAGGTCAGCGCCTATCCAGATGCATCAAACACACCAGCTATTCAGTGTGATGTGCTTCTTGGTGCTACATACGCAACGTCAACCAGCTCTTGGACACATACAATTTCAGGTAACGCCTGCGGCACCGGCGGCGCAGTGACGATTTCAACAGTGAGCACCGGACAGGCGAGCAGCTATGCCGATGGTTATCAGTTGGTATTTACTGCCCCATCAGTCGCTGCGAGCGGAATTTCAAAGTTCACGGTGGAATCCCACAGCTAATCAGTGACTAGCTCCTGACCTCAATCGTGTCAGAGTGAGTTCAGGATTAAGCCGCTGGGTTTGATATGAAGAAGTCGTCTTCTGAAGTTTCCACACCGGAGACTTCAGAAGGCTTTCTTCAATTTACAGCGGAGAGTGTTTTCTCTGACAGCGCAGGAAAAGCAGTATGGATCGATCGGGCTCAGGCTCCTATCGATTCAAATCTATTGATTACGGTTTCAGACCCACAAGGAGTCCATACTTCGTGGGTAAGGGCAGATTCGATTGAAGAAGTAACCGGTAACGATTTGGTACAAGCGCCACAAGAGCGCATCGTTGTTAAGCAGAGCAAGTGGCTCGTCTACACCTCTCGAGCACTCAAGATCTCTGGATTCTCACTTATTGGCATATTGCTCGCCTTCTCAGCACTTTCAATGACCGATGTCATTAAGGCACGTATCGTGCTGACCGGCTCGATGGTTCCAACGATTAATCCGGGGGATATCTTGATCACCCTCAATCCCAAGTACAAAGTACCCAAGCTGGGGGATGTCGTTGCATACGAGGCTCGCACCTTTGCTGGAGCTCCTGTTGGAGTCTTCTCCCACAGAATTATTGCTGGAAATCTCCAAGATGGTTTTGTTGTGAAAGGTGATCACAACCCAACACCAGACGTTCAACACCCCAAGCTGCCCGATATCTTGGGAGTGGGAATCTTTGTTATTCCATTTATCGGAAAGTTTTTAACCAAGCAGGCTCTGATCTTCATGGTTCCGATCGTTATCGGATTGTGGATTGCCTTTGATGCGATGAAGGATGCCCCAATTGAAGAGTAAGCAGACACCAGTTTTGAAGCGTCGCGGATTGCGCCAGGTAGCAGCAACCCTGCTTCTCGTCTTTGGCTCGCTCCTGATCGCACCCGCAATCAGCCATGCGGAAGAGATTCCGATTCTGACCTGGGAGCGTGGCAAAGAGCAGAATATTGTCCTAGGTGGGCAAACCAAGCAGTCGCACTGGGATATCTATCTGGTCGATTCCAGTAACAAAAACTCACGTGCCTTCACTCAAAGCGTCGCAAACGCCAAAGGATTTATTGTCTACTCGATTCTTGTACCTGAAACCGAGCCACTGGGTGCCTATCACTTAGAGGCAAAGGGTAAAGATGGCACAGATAAAGTTGTCGCTGGTGTACAGGTTGTAGCTCGCGCTACCTACCAAATTACGCAAATTCCAACCGACCTCCGCCTGCTCTTTATTTTCTACGCACTTTTCACCGCGACCTTCTCGATTATTCGCGGACGTCGATATTCCTACTTGGCTTTTGCGCGACATGCTCGCTTCAAATCTAAAGAAGCTGAAGTAGATCCAGAATCAAAGCCCAAGATCCATTCGATTATTCAGCCGCTCTATACCTTTAGATTGCGCCGCCAACTTGGCATGGATATGTCCTTCCTTCGCTTTGTGACACTCCGTGATGGGGAAGTGCTCCACAAGGCTGCGCCGAATATCTGGGCGGTTCTGCCATTCCTCACCTTTATGGCTGGCACCTACGAAGCCGTGATGATGCAGGGCCATCAACTTGTGCCTCACATGGCAATGATCTGGTACTCGCTCTTCGCAATCATTGGCGTGATCGATGCGGCCTCTGGTTTTGCAGCAGCGATTGGGTTCTTCGTTGCACAGATTCTCTTCGTCGATATCTCGTCGCTTCGTTCAATTTTGATCGACGTTACCTTTACGATGCCGTGGTTCGCACCATCCATGCTCGCCTCGATCTACTACTTGACACTCAAGATCGATTACTTCGATTACCTGACAAAGTTCGGGGCCAAGACCAAGATCGCCCTATCACTCGCTTTCTCATCCCTCTTTGGAGGGGCGTCGGTAGTCTTTGCATCGGTGCTGCTTCAAAGTTTGCTCATCAATCAATTCACTTCGCCATTTATGCGCTGGCCGCTCGGTCTAATTGTGGTGGCGGCCTTGGTTGGCAAGAACCTACTCAACGAATTGATCGATATGCGCGTTCTTAAGCGTGACTCATCGGTCCGGGTTGAGGTCGAAAGCATCTATGTCGCTCGCGTTCTCTCGCCAAGCTTTGCAACCTTGCTCGCGGTTGGTGTGCTGGGCTTGATCTATGTCTGGACCCAACAGCTAGTCACATCGTTGATTGTGACCGCATTGCTGGTCCTGCCCTACGCACTGCTCTTCGTGATCTTCCCGGAGTTCGCCGGGCGTAAATTGCCCACCTTCCCTCGGAATATCACGATCGAGGCCACTTTGATGGCGATCGTGGCCGGAATAGTCTTCTTTGCCATCGAAAAATTGCCCCTCGAGGTCATTCAAAAGTCCAGAACCTTTATACTTTTGGGCGTAGTGCCCAGCGTGATCCACGCCCTCTACTCGGTGGTGGTGGATTCCAGTGAACGAGCAAAACGCAAGGCGCTAGAAAATGAGAGTTCTGATAACGAGTTAGCAGGAAAGGTAGGTGGATCAGATGAATAAAGCGAAGCGACTGCTGATCCTGCTCGCTATCTTCACGCTCTCCGGAATCGGAATCACCTACGCCTCAGGTAATGGCGCGAATCAAGTTTCGAATTTCTTTATGGGCGGCGCAAACCTCGGCAGCGCAAATGTTGACCAGGTGCTCGCGCTTCTCGTTGGCCCTCAAGGCCCTCCGGGACCTGCTGGCGTTGCCGGTAAAAATGGTTTTGTTGGAATGAATGGCCTGAACGGCAAAGATGGAATTGATGGCGCCCCTGGCGCTGTAGGTCCACAAGGTCCACAAGGACCAGCCGGTGCGCAAGGTCCCCAAGGTCCAGCTGGTCCTGCGGGAGCAGACGGTCGCAACGGTGCCAATGGTTCTTCTGGTTCCAACGGTGCATCGGTTGTAGAAGTCGCAGTAGATGGCAACACTCCGGGTCAATGTTATGGAGTCGGTGGCGTGAAGTTCACCGATGGTGCCGGCAACGTCACTTACGCCTGCAACGGCAGCGGTGGCAGCGGTGGCGGATCTACCGGCAACACCAATTTGGGCGAGGGGCAACTCTCGATCAATTCGTGCGCAACGACTGCAAGCATCGCCCTCAATCAATCATTCACGGGAACTGATTTCCGTCTTACATCAGTAGACATCAGCGGTATCGGAAGTGCCTGCGATAACGAATATCTCTCGGTCTTCTTCCCAATCCAAAGTTCACTCTCGGTTCCCTCTACGCATTTCAGCGCCGGCGATCATCTCAAGTGTCAGATTCATCTGCCTGCTTCGGGAATCCCAGCTCATGTGATTCTCACCGACAACTCCAATGTCTCTGGCATTCCTAGCGTCACCTGTGTTGATCAGACCACCAGCAACTCATCACTCTTGCTCGGCGACATCAGCACCCTCGACCTTGGTACCGCGGTCGGTTTCACGATTGGAACCACTCCATAATGGCAAAAGTCCCAGGCAAGAAGGATGCTCCGCAAGAGCCGCAAATTCACCGTATTGCACTTCCCGTAAGCGATGAGAGCCTTGTAATCGATCTACCCGATGGCCAAAAACTCGTCGTCGGAAAGATGGCCACCGGTTCAGTCATTGAGGTCGCAACCTGGCGCGGTACTGGTCGCCCCGACTCACGCACCACACGTTTGATGCTTGGCATGTCCAATGCAACGGCAGCAGAACAAGCCACTACCGAAGCGGCCCAATCTGCTGGCGATGCCGAAAGCTCACAGGGGATCGGCAGCTTTGTGGCAAAACTCCAAGGATTAGTCGGCGGCATCAAGCTTCCAAAGTTCGCTGCAAAGAACGAGCCAGCAGGGGAGAGTGCGGACTCAGATTCGTTACAGAGTTTCTCATTACCAGCAGAGAGTGAGCGCTCTGAAAAAATTGAGAAGGCTCCTAAGAGCGAAAAGTCAGATCGCCGCTCGCTCTGGAGTCCACCGACTCCAGCCGACAGCACCTCTGGCGAAGCGGATAAGTGGCTAGA
>CAIZGZ010000028.1 GCA_903932695.1 uncultured Actinomycetes bacterium
ATGACCCATGGAGGGTCCAGATGTGAAAGTCGCCGTTGCAACAATTGATAACGGCAAGTACGGAAAGCGCGAGATTCGTTTTGAAACAGGACGCCTCGCAAAGCAAGCAGCGGGTACAGCACTCGTTTATCTCGATGATGATTCAATGTTGCTCTCAGCAACAACAGCATCAAAGAACCCAAAGGATCAATTTGATTTCTTCCCACTCACAGTGGATGTTGAAGAGCGTATGTACGCAGCTGGAAAGATCCCAGGATCATTCTTCCGCCGCGAAGGTCGCCCTTCCGAAGATGCAATTCTTACCTGCCGTCTGATCGACCGCCCACTTCGCCCAGCATTCGTCAAGGGTCTGCGCAATGAAGTCCAGGTAGTCGTGACAGTTATGGCGTTGAACCCAGATCACATGTACGACGTGCTTGCGATTAACGCGGCATCGATGTCTACCCAGCTCGCTGGATTGCCATTCTCAGGTCCAATCGGTGGCGTTCGCGTCGCTTTGATTGAGGGCCAATGGGTTGCATTCCCAAATCACTCTGATTTGGATAAAGCAGTCTTTGACATGGTTGTTGCCGGTTCGATTGCTGGCGATGACATCGCGATCATCATGGTTGAAGCAGAAGCAACAACCTCGACCATCAACCTCGTGAAGAATGGTGCGCAAGCTCCTACCGAAGAGATTGTCGGCCAAGGCCTCGAAGCTGCAAAGCCATTTATTCGTGCACTGTGCGAAGCTCAGAACGAACTCGCAAAGGTTGCTGCAAAGCCAACTGGTGAATTCCCGGTCTACTTGGATTACCAAGATGATGTTTACGCTGCAGTCGAGAAGGCTGCCGCTGCTGATATCGCAGCTGCCCTCACAATCGCTGGAAAGCAAGATCGTGAGACCAAGCTCGATGAGATCAACGCAGTCATCAAGGAGCACTTCGCTGTGACCTTCGAAGGTCGCGAGAAGGAAGTTTCTGCAGCACTTCGTTCGGTCACTAAGAACTCAGTGCGCCAACGCGTATTGCGCGACAAGGTCCGTATCGATGGCCGTGGCGTTCGCGATATTCGTCCAATCACCGCTGAAGTTGAGGTTATGCCTCGCGTTCACGGTTCGGCGATCTTCGAGCGTGGCGAGACCCAGATTCTTGGCGTCACAACTCTGAATATGCTCAAGATGGAGCAGATGCTCGACACCTTGAACCCAGAGACAACCAAGCGCTACATGCACAACTACAACTTCCCGCCTTACTCAGTAGGCGAGACAGGTCGCGTTGGTTCACCTAAGCGTCGCGAAATCGGCCACGGTGCACTTGCAGAGCGTGCGTTGCTACCAGTTCTTCCAACTCGCGAAGAATTTCCATATGCAATCCGTCAGGTTTCAGAAGCACTTGGCTCAAATGGATCAACATCTATGGGTTCAGTCTGCGCCTCAACCATGTCACTTCTCAACGCTGGTGTGCCGCTTAAGGCGCCAGTTGCGGGTATCGCAATGGGTCTGATCTCAGATCTCGTTGACGGTAAGACAGAGTATGTAGCTTTGACAGATATCTTGGGCGCAGAAGATGCGTTCGGCGATATGGACTTCAAGGTTGCCGGAACCAAGGACTTTGTTACAGCTCTCCAGCTCGACACCAAGCTTGATGGAATTCCAGCTTCAGTACTTGCATCTGCACTCTTGCAGGCAAAGGAAGCTCGTCTCTTCATCCTTGATCTCATGGTTCAAGCGATCGATGCACCAGATGAGATGAGCCTCTTGGCTCCTCGCATCATCTCGATCAAGGTTCCAACAGATCTCATCGGCGCAATCATCGGACCTAAGGGCAAGATGATTAACCAGATTCAAGATGAGACCGGCGCAGATATCACCATCGAAGATGATGGAACTATCTACATCGGCGCACTTGAGGGATCTCAAGCTGAAGCGGCAAAGGCCATGATCGAAGCGATCGCAAACCCAGTCGTCCCTAAGGTCGGAGAGCGTTACAACGGTAGCGTTGTAAAGCTTGCTACCTTCGGTGCATTTATCTCGTTGGTACCTGGCAAGGATGGATTGCTCCATATCTCCCAGATCCGCAAGATGCACGGCGGAAAGCGCATCGAGAACCTCGAAGAGGTCATGAAGGTTGGCGACAAGATCGAAGTTGAGATCAACGAGATAGATCCAAAGGGTAAGTTCTCTTTGGTTCCAGTACTCGCTGATGGAACAACTCCATCGGATGATGCTGCTAAATCTTCATCTGCTGAATAGTAAGAAAAGGTAATTCATGGCCCGTACCACTCTGCCAAGTGGCCTGCGAATCGTTACCGAAGAAGTATCAACGGTTCGCTCGGCTACTTTCGGAGTGTGGGTCAATGTTGGCTCCCGCGATGAGACTCCATCGGTCGCGGGAGCTTCACATTTTCTAGAACACGTATTATTTAAAGGCACCTCCCGCCGTGATGCGATGGAGATATCTGCATCGATCGAAGCTGTCGGCGGCGAGATGAACGCCTTTACCCACCGTGAATACACCTGTTTTTATGCCCGCGTGATCGATACCGATCTTCCGCTCGCCGTTGATGTGATCTCTGATCTCATTACCTCATCCATCGTGAAGGCCTCCGATGTTGATTCTGAGCGCAGCGTTGTACTTGAAGAGATCGCGATGCGCGACGATGACCCATCGGATCTAGTCCACGATCTCTTTCTTGAGACCTACTACGGTGACACCCAG
>CAIZGZ010000029.1 GCA_903932695.1 uncultured Actinomycetes bacterium
GGGTCACCGCTCTCTTCCCAGATAAATGGCATCAACGTCGCTATCGGAGTCCCCTCATCGTTCACCGTCACAATATCTGCAGCGCGAACGCTCCTGGCAAAGTTGGTGATCTCTTCCCATTCGCTGATTGCAAATTGATGAGGGATATACATCAGTGACTACCGAATATTTTCAAAGAAGAATGAGAGAGTCCGCTCCCAAGCGAGTGCTGCGGCAACTTATGAATAGACTTCAGGGCGGTCATCATTAAAGAAGGCGTGCGATGTGCCAGGGTAGTCATGGGCCAATACTCGTCCGCCAGCAGATGTAATCTCGTGCAAGGCTTCTTGAATACCTGGCGCGGCAGAGGTTCCATCGCCCTCCGCACAGTGAATAATCGCTGATTTACCCGTGTAATTCTGCCATTGTGGTGCATGTCGTTCCCACGATGATCCTGGGTAGAACGCAACCGCCGTGCTGATCTTCTCGCTAAGCGTTCCACTCCAAATAGCGAGTGAACCACCCATGCAAAAACCAACGACTCCGACATGTGCGGTCGATGTCTCGGGCAGGGTCAACAAATGCGCAGCTGCGCTCGTTAGCTCTTTACCCGCAAGATCGAGCTTTAACTCCATTGCCAATTTCTTCGCGGTATCTGGTTCGGCCGCAGCTTGGCCGTGATAAAGATCTGGCGCGTATGCAACAAAGCCAGCAGCCGCAAACCGATCAACCACATCGGTAATGTGACCAACCAGCCCCCACCACTCTTGAATCACAATAACTGCCGGGCCGCTCCCACTTTCGGGAAGTGAGAGATAACCCTGACCGCTAACACCATCTTCTTCGAAGGTGATCTGTTGACCCATTTTTATTGCGCTACCTTCACCCAGACGCAGGTATCTTTTGGAACTTTTCCGCCGGAGATCTTGCCACTTGCAACAAGTACCTCACCCTTAGGAAGTTTGTATGGTGCGCCATCAAAATTCATGATGCAGTGCCAACCATTCGCGCGCGCGAAGTGAAGAACTTGCGGATCACCACTCTTAATCCATGTCAGATCTTCCGTGGACTGGTACTTCTTACGAGCCTTCAGTGCAGTGCGATAGATTTCAAGCGTTGAGCCTGCTTGACCGTTCTGTGCCTCAACCGAGAAATCCTTAAACCACAATGGTTGAGGTAGATGAGAGCCACCACTTCCAAAGCCAAATGACTTTCCAGAGATCGTCCATGGCAAAGGCACGCGACAGCCATCACGACCCTTATCGGTGTGAACGACGGCGACACCTTCTACAAATTTTCCGTATCCCTTATAGAAGACTCGTTCGCGCTTGGTGACGATATTGCGGGACCAGATGGGATCTTGCAGATCCTGATGCTTGAGATCTTCGACTTCAAAGAGACCCAACTCTTCGCCCTGATAGATATATACGCAGCCAGGCAGCGCCATCGTAAAGAGCGCTGCCGCCTTAGCGCGAGCTAGACCGAGCTTGCGATCAAGGACGGCGTCCTTGCCATCAGAGAGGAGCCACTCGTTGAGCTTGGTTCCCTTAGGTAGGCCTAATTTGGTGGGTTGGCGCACCTGATCATGGTTATTGAGGACCCAGGTCGAAGAGGATCCTTCGCTCTTAGCCAGCTCGATATTCTCGCTGACGATCTTCTTATATTTGCGAGCATCATACGGAGCACCAAGGAGATCAAAGTTGAAGGCCTGGCCCAACTCATCGGGACGGGCATAGAGAACTCGGCGTGGAGCTTGGATATAGGCCTCGGCGACCGCAACGCGTGGTGGGTTGTATTCGTTAAATACCTTGCGCCATTCGCGATAAATCTCATGGACCTCATCCCGGTCAAAGAGAATGTCATTACCTTTGAGGGTGATTCCAAACGAGTCGATCTTTGGATATGACTTATTGAGTTTGCTCATATCCTTTTTAAGAGCGTGGGCAACGTCGATTCGAAAACCATCTACGCCGCGATCAGACCAGAAGCGAAGGGTCTTAATAAAGTCCAACTGAACTTCGCGATTATCCCAATTGAAATCTGGCTGCTCTGGCGCGAAGAGGTGGAGATACCACTGCCCTGGTGTGCCATCTGGATTTGTGGAGCGAGTCCAAGCAGATGGCGCAAAGTGTGAGACCCAATCGTTCGGTGGTAGCTCACCGTTCTTACCTTTTCCGTCGCGGAAGATGTAACGATCGCGCGCCTTTGAACCAGGCTTTGAGGCTAACGCTTCTTGAAACCATTCGTGTTGATCTGATGAATGGTTAGGGACGATATCGACGAAGACTCTGATTCCTTCGGCGTGAAGCGCCTTCACCATCTCATCGAAATCTTTCAAAGTTCCAAGGCGTGGATCTACATTGCGGTAATCAGCAACGTCATAGCCGCCATCAGCGAGTGGTGATGGATAAAACGGACTTAGCCAAACCGCATCCAAACTCAACGACTTAAGGTATTTGGCCTTAGAGGTAATTCCTTGAACATCGCCAAGACCATCGCCGTTCGAATCTTTAAAACTGCGTGGGTAGATCTGATAGATCGCGGCTTGACGCCACCAATCCTTGTCGAGTGAAAGTCCCATTATCTTCTCCATACCTAGTCATCGAGTAAAGCTATACATTGTGTAGAAAAGTTTTAACCCTTAGTTGCACCTTGGGTAAGTCCGCCGATGATGAAACGTTGCAGCGAAAGGAAGATCGCGACCAGCGGAATAGATGCCAAGATCGATCCTGCTGCAAATGGTCCCCAGTTCTGGCCGAGAGCCGCACCGATAAAGGATTCTAGGCCTACTGCGACAGTGCGTTGATCGACATTTGTTAAGAAGAGTGATGCCAGGACGAATTCATTGAATGTTCCAATAAATGCCAGCAGAGCAGTGACAGCGAGTACTGGCGCGGCAAGTGGGAAGAAGATCAACCAATAGACCTGGGTGGTAGAAGCGCCATCAATACGAGCGGCTTCATCGAGTTCTAGCGGGATCGTGTTGATATATCCGCGCAGCAACCAGACGTTTACTCCCATAGAGCCGCCTAGATAGATCAGTAGCAATCCACCCATGCTGCCCAATCCGAATGCCGGAAAGACGGTGTAGACCCGCTCCATCATGACGTAGATAGCCGCGATAGCGAGGAACGATGGAAATACTTGAACGAGCAGAAGGGCTTGGAGTCCACTCTTACGGCCACGGAATTTCATGCGGCTGAAGGCAAAGGCCGCAGCAGCGCCGATAAAGACAGAGACCACTGCATTGAGCGTTGCGAGGATAAAGGAGTTGAGCATCCAACGTGAAAATGGCACCGCTGGATCGTGGAAAAGAAGTTTGTAGTTAGCAAAGCTAATTCCATGCGGCAAGAAGGAGTTGGTGGAGAGGAGTCCTGTTGTATTAAGGCTGCTCTCAATCACGATGTAGATCGGAAAGATAGTGAAGAGAATGAGCACCCAGATAAAGAGGTGGCTCAGTACCCGTCCCTTAGTAATCGGCTTGCGTGCCTTTTTAGCAGAGGTGGTTATAGTGCTCATTAGTTGTTATCCAATACATTCGCACGGCGGATACTCCACAGCGAAACGAGTCCGATTAAGATAAAGATCACCATCGAAATCGCTGATGCCATTCCAAAATCTTGGTGATTGCCGTTGAAGGCGGTCTTATATGTGTATGTAATCAAAATATCGGTAGCTCCTGCGAACTTGCCATGGAGCACGTCGGTCGGTCCGCCACCGGTCAGTAGATAGATCAGATTGAAGTTGTTGAAGTTGAAGGCAAATGAGGCGATCAAGAGCGGCGAAAGAATCTGCAGAACAAGTGGCAACTTAATGTTGCGCAGGATCTGCGCTGGTTTAGCGCCATCGATTGCCGCTGCTTCGGAGAGTTCGGCTGGAACCGCCTGCAACGCTCCTGCGCAGATCAAATAAAAGTACGGGAAGCCGAGCCAGAGATTCACAACAAGGACAATTCCTTTGGCGAACCACGGGCTATCCATGAAATCGATATGGGTATGGAAGAGCGAATTAACCGCTCCATATTGGGTCTGGAACATGCCGCGCCAGATCAGAATCGACATCAAGCTGGGGATGGCGTACGGCAAGATCAGAATTGAGCGGTAAAAGCGCTTGAGGCCAATCTTCTGGTCGAGCGTAATTGCCAGGAGTAATCCGACGAAGAACATCATGGCAACCGTGATGATCGAGAAGCAGAAGGTCCAGATAAAGACTCCGATAAAGGGGCCACGGACCGCTGGATTATCTAGGAGATGAAGGTAGTTCGAGAAGCCGGTGTAGGCCTTCCATCCCGGAAAGAGCTTGGTATTAGGGTCGGTAGTGAGCGCAAAATTGCCGTTGCCGTTGTCTTTATAGACCTGCCCGGTCGAATTGTTGGTGAGGGTATTTGCGACTGCATCGTACTTATATTCCTCAGTGAGGAGCGAAGCTGATGTCTCGGTCTGAGGTTCGATTAAACCAGCACCATTTGGGAGCGGAAGTTTTAGAGCATTAATTTGATCACCGAGGTTTGCGGCCTGGTCCGGTGTGTACGCCTTAAATCCAGTTAATCCAATCGCATCGCCATTTGCAGCTTCGGTAAATGATCCAGCAGGAAGAGCTACGACTGATTGCGCATTTCCAACAAAAGATTGTTTGGTAGCAGGGTTGGTGAGGAGCGCCGTCATCTGACCATCTTTAACACCGAGGACCATGTCGTAGGTCGTGTTATTCGGATCGGGGGTGAGGCCATTTGCAAGCAGAGCAGTAATGGCATCTTTCTTCGATACCTCGTTACCGGTCTGGAAATTAAAGAGTGACATCGTCACGGTGTAGATAACTGGGACCAAGATGAAGAGCACCATCAAGATCAGACCAGGGGTAAGGAATTTAAATGGGACTGGCTTCTTGCCAAAGTAAACATAATTGACGA
>CAIZGZ010000030.1 GCA_903932695.1 uncultured Actinomycetes bacterium
TCACGACGGCAGTCCGCTTTATGTGAGCAATAGCGCTCCCACAATCGGCCAAGAGGTCACGCTTCGAGTTCGAATTCCGAACAGTTACCCGGCAGAGTTGGTCTATCTGCGCATCTACCAAGATGGTGAGGCGCGAACTCTCTCTATGACCCTCGCATCTCAAAGCGAGCACGAGTCGTGGTGGTCAATCACTCTTGAAGTCATCAACCCAGAGCATCTTTATCGGTTTGCGATTGTTAACGGACGTAGCTACACGTGGCTCACCGCAGCAGGAATCCGCAGCTTTGAACCCAACAGCGCAACCGATTTCGTTCTTATGGCCAAGCCGGCGTATGGATCGTGGATCGCTCGCAGCGTCTTCTATCAAATCTTCCCGGATCGCTTTGCGACCTCTGGCACACCCCGCGCGCTCCCCTCATGGGCGGTAAAGCGTGATTGGGATCAACTACCTGAAGGAGAAGGTCCAAACACAAGCCGAGAATATTACGGCGGTGATTTCGCTGGCATCGAATCTCAACTCGAGTACATCAACGATCTAGGCGTAACCGGCCTCTACTTCACACCGATCTTCCCTGCGGGTAGCAGCCATCGTTACGACGCAACCACTTTCGACCAAGTTGATCCGCTCCTTGGTGGCGATAAAGAATTTCTTCACTTTCTCAAAAGCGCTCGGCGTTCTGGGATTAAGGTGATGACCGATCTCACCACAAACCACGTAGGTGCTGGCCACGAGTGGTTTGTAACAGCCAAGAAAGATAAGCGCTCAAAGGAGCGAAAGTACTTCTACTGGGATAAGAAAATCTCATTCGGATATGTAGGTTGGTGGGGCTTGGCGTCGTTGCCTAAGTTAAATTTCTCATCAGCGCCACTTCGCAAAGCGCTCTATGGTTCTAAAAAATCCGCACTCCAGCGCTGGTTGCGCGCGCCATACAAACTCGATGGTTGGCGGATCGATGTCGGCAATATGTCTGGCCGATATCGGGATCACGATGTTCACGATGAAGTTGTTCAAGAGATCCGCGCTGCATTTGATTCGGTAGATCCCAATGGCTGGCTGGTTGCAGAGAATGCCGACATGATTCCGAAGGACCTTGATGGCACCAGCTGGCACGGCACTATGAATTATCTAGGCTTCGCTAAACCACTGTGGGGCTGGATTAATCAGAACCCAAATGTCCGACCAGGTGGACAAGGTTTTGCAACCGGGATGCCAAAACTCAGCACCCCAGAATTTGTGAACTCACTTCGTGAATATAACGGTGGAATTCCATGGCGCAGTTTGATGGCGAGTATGAATCTATTGGGATCTCATGACACAGCTCGGATGCGCAATGTGGTCGGTGGCGATCGTGAACTCCATATCGCAGCGATGGCGCTACTCATGACCTACCCAGGTGTGCCGACCATCTTTGCGGGTGATGAGATTGGACTCGAAGGCGCTTGGGGCGAAGATGCTCGTCGCACAATGCCGTGGTCACATACAGAGAGTTGGGATACCGAATTTCTTAACGCCACACAACACCTGATCGCAATTCGCAAGGAGAGCGAAGCGCTGATGATTGGTGGCCTTCGCTTCCTTGAGATTGCCGATGAGTATTTCGTCTTTGCTCGCGAATTGGCCGATAGTGCCTTTGTAGTTTTGGTGAGCAGAACCCCATTGCACGCGACCAACTCCCCAACCGAATATGGTTTTAGCGAGGGCGAAGTTCTCTTTGCCTCAGCGTGTGTAAGAATCTGGTCATGTCGTTAAGAGGCAACTCCTTCGTTGTAATTTCTGCGATCGCTCTCCTTGCATCATCTTTAACGATTGTGCCAAGTCACGCGAGCGATCTCTCCTCTCTCTCACACCCGGTAGCGCGCGGAGATTTAAGTACCCAATCGGTCTATTTTGTCGTGACCGATCGATACGCCAATGGTGATCCATCGAATGACACGGCAGGGTTAACGGGCGACGGAGCGGCCGCAACAAGTGGATTTAATCCCAGTGATCCGGGGTACTACCACGGTGGCGATTTCGTCGGACTTACATCGCACCTACCCGATATCAAGAAACTCGGCTTCACGTCGATCTGGATTACACCTCCCGTCGCTGGTCAATATGTGCAGGGCAGCTCCGCCGACTATCACGGTTATTGGGGCTTGGACTTTACGACGATCGATCCACATCTTGGCACTGAAGCCGATTTTAAGAATTTCGTGAATGGCGCGCATGCGCTTGGGCTCAAAGTCATCCTAGATATCGTCGTTAACCACACCGCCGATGTCATCCAATATCAAGGCGGAAATTATGGGTACGTATATTCGCCAACCTCGCCTTACAAAACCTGCAGCGGCAAGTCCTTTGACCCAGCGATGTATGCCGAACTACCCGCCTTCCCAAAGCTCTGTGCGGCGATCTCGTTCCCTAAGGTCCCGATAGTTGCGCCAGAGATGGCTAACGCAAAGAAACCTGCCTTCTTAAACGATCTCACCAATTACCATAATCGCGGCAATACAAAATTTGATGGCGTCTCTAATTTTGATGGCGATTTCTATGGCCTAGATGATCTATTTACCGAAAAGCCCGACGTGTTGCAGGGCGAGATCGCGCTCTGGTCGAGTTGGATTACCCGATTTAATATTGACGGATTTCGTATCGATACCGCCCAATATGTAAACGCGCAATTTTGGCAAAAATTCATTCCCGCAATTGAAAAGGTTGCTCATGCAAATGGCCACGCCACCTTCCCAATTTTTGGTGAGATCGCAAATAGCGACCCGACCTTTACCGCTGGATATGTCACCGATCAGAGTTTTCCAAGCGCTTTAGATTTTCCATTACAGTCGGTAGCGCAGAGTTTTGTCGTAGGTACAAACTATGGCGAGAAGTTGGCATCGTTATTTAACAGCGATGATTACTACACAAGCGCAACCACCAGTGCATATGGCCTTGCCACCTTTATGAGTAATCACGATATGGGCCGAATTGGGATGGCGATCTACAACTCAGATCAAGCCGCTGGGGATGCCGCTGTGTTACAACGTGCCGAACTCTCTGATGCGCTCCTCTTCCTACTGCGCGGTGGTCCGGTGATGTACTACGGCGATGAGAAAGGCATGACTGGAGCCGGTGGTGATAAAGCTGCTCGGCAAGATATGTTCCCGACTCTTGTCAGCGATTGGCAGAGCGAATATCGGATCGGCGGTGCACCGATCGGAACCCAAAGCGCTTTTGCAGTGCATAACCCGCTCGAGGATGTTGTTACATCGCTGCAATCACTGACTGCTCAATATCCAGCACTTCGAAGTGGCACCCAACAGGTGCGATATGGCAAAGATAATCTTTTTGCAGTCAGTCGCTATGCAAACGGGCA
>CAIZGZ010000031.1 GCA_903932695.1 uncultured Actinomycetes bacterium
CTTGGGGGCTGAGTACCGCCATCAATAGGAGGGTGGCGGAGAGCACCTTGCTTGATGTAATAAATGTGCTGCTCTTGACTAGCTTCATGACGATCTACCCCTCGAAGTGCTTACTGGCTTCACCCACCCGATGGCCCGTGCTGGGGTATCGTCGTTGAAGTCCTCACCCCAATTTTAACCCGTGGGGCCACATTTCAAGGGGGAATTGGAACGTCCGTTAGGACTACTTAGTCACTATTTAGATGGGAATGCCTTGAGCAAGACCTCGGTTACCTGAGCAACATCTACAACCTTGTTGTTCTGCCTGTTGAGAACGGTCTCCTCAATCCCTTTACCGTTTATTAATACGCCATCGATTTCAACTGGCTTAAAGAGCCATGGCTTGAGGCTATTTGATCAAGGAGATGGCCAATCTCCAGTTCTCCTAGTGCGCCTTTTCTGGTGTTTTCAATTCGTCGCTCATCTTCAGCATCCACACTGAGGATCGTTGCAAGGAATTTTTTCAGCGGCGAGCGGGCGTTTCTCTCCTGTGCCAGTTTTGTGGCACGTCGCTCGTACTCTCGCTGTATTTCCCCGCCAGGGTTTCCGTATGAGCTCTGAGACATGCGGGAAGTTTATAGAGTCTTAGGTACCTTGAATAGTGCTTAGTAACTACTCATACCTTGGATGTTTGAAGCTTCATGCGAATTCCTTCACAGACCAGATGCTCGGGCGGCTTCGGTCAATACTTAAATTGTAAAGGTGGGCACTGACATTGCTAAGAGTCAGCCCGATGAATTCTGGCCAAAGTGGTCATGACCAGACATCTACACGCCAGTTACGGGCTTACTCAGCCCAACTTCACCACAATCTCCGCAAAACGCGAGGCAGGACTATCGGTTTGTGTTCTTCCGCCACCCACAACCCTCATCTTCTCCGTCACTCCATAGTGAGCAAGGAGATTGGCCACGGCACGCGCCCGATTTGCAGCGAGTAGCGCATCTGAGGCTTCTGTATTCGGAGTTGGTTGTGCGTATCCAGTAATCGTGATGCGAGAGACCCGGGAAGTATGGCTCAAGCCTTTTAACTTCACAGCAAGCGTTTTAATTTTCGTTACATACTCTGGCGCAACGACCGCTGATCCAAATGCAAAATAGATTTTTACAATGATGAGCTGAGCAACGCGAGGTGGCTGAGTTTGAGCCACTGGTGTCGCAGGAATTGATCCTCCGGCATCAGAAGTTGAAGGCACGGTCGCCTGAACAGGCGTTGCAATCCAGACCGCGAAAAGTGTGGTGCTAGCGGTTGGCGTGAATTGCGTCGAGAGGGAAACAGCAGCGCTGCTGATCAAATTCCAGCCACCAAAGGTAAAACCGGTCTTCGCCATTGGCACTGCCATGACAGCGTTCGTCAGACTTCCAATGTTTCCTGGCAGCGTAATTGTGAGACTTGAATTTGGCGCAACGAGATCGGCATCCGGAGCGAATCCGATAGTTGCTCCATTGCTATCAAAAGTAATGGTCCACAACAACGGTGTCTGTACTTGTGGAGTGCTCACTGGCGGATTATTCGAGTTTCCAGAAGCTGCGACAGGTGTGACCAGGCTTGATGTCGCCGCAGCGCTATTGCCAACAGCGTTTATCGCAATTACTGAAAATGTATGGGCGGTCCCGTTAGTCAGTCCAGTAACATTGCAGCTCGTTGCACCTGTGGTTGAACACGTCGCTCCACCCGGACTAGCGGTTACGGTGTAGCCGGTAATTACCGATCCACCGTTCGACAGTGGAGCAGTCCAACTGATGATCGATTGCGCATCTCCTGCTGTGCCACTCACCGCTGTCGGAGCACCAGGAACAGTTGAGGCAATTGTGACAATCGGATCTTGTGTGATGCTAAATGAAACTTGGCCATCGACCGTTGCTTGTGCGACTACCGAAGCATTCGCTCCAATGACTGTGTAAACAGATTGTCCCGCTTTAATTCCAGGATCGGTAATAGTCATCGTGATCGGTACGCCGGCGTTCGTTACAGGCGTGGAGAGATCTGGTGCGAGCCACGAAACAAGAAGAGATGTGATGAAAGTGAATCCACTGCCGAGCGCAGCAACCGTCGCCGAATTGTTGTTCATAGGATAAATATCAAGATGAGTGCCAGCCGGCAGAGAAGTTGCAGGAAGTGTGACCGATACTGTTGAAGCTCCTACTGCAATTGTGGTGCTCACCGTGGCGCTATCAGAGGCTGTCAGGCGTACCAGACTGGCGCCATAGTCACTATTCGTTAAATTGCCGATGGAATTATTTTGGATCGTAAATACACCAGCGGTATAAGTAATTGTGTAGTTGCTCGATAGTCCGCTCGAAAAATGTGCAGCCGATGGTGTTATGGAATATGTGCCACCTGCGGTGGGTGCGCTCGGTGAATTTGCTCCAGAATAGGCATAACTCACTGCATCAATTGCATCGGTGTACTGAAGTCCTGAAGTTGTGAAAGTTGGAGTCGGAGTTCCGCCATAAGTAATTCCGATGTTGGTGGCATGGACGGTGAGTGATGCCTTGTTTAAAGTGACAGTCGTTGCGCCAGAAGTCGCATCAGAATAATTTGTACCGCCGGCAATGCTTGCAGTGATGGAGCAGGTGCCGGTCGCGTCTATTACTCTCAAAACTGTTCCCGTGAGAGCACAACCTGTTGATGCTCCGACACTGTAAGAGATCGTTCCATCTGAGCCACCTGCAGATGGAGTTGCCACCAAAGTCACAGTCGAGCCATAGGTCAGAGAAGCTGGTGGAGTGGTGAATGAGATAGTGCGGCCTGCGGCAGTAATTGTGATCGCGCCGGCAACGTAACTAAAAGAATAGTTATTAGAAACTGCACCTGAACAACTTGTTGCGACAGGTGTCCCAGCCGGGCTCGACGAGGTGTAAGTCGTAGCGCAGGTAGGTAATGTGGTGAGAGATGCGGCCGAGTCAGAATTAACGAAGCCGCTGTAAGAAGCGGTAATGGAAGGAGTAGATGCTCCATAATACACCGAAGGCGATGATGCGGTGATTGTGAGGGCTGCTTTAACCAAGGTCACGCTCGCGGCGGTCGTGGTCGCGTCGGCGTAACTAATGCCACCTGTGATGCTCGCAGTGATGGAGCAGGTGCCGGTCGCGTCTATTACTCTCAAAACTGTTCCCGTGAGAGCACAACCTGTTGATGCTCCGACACTGTAAGAGATCGTTCCATCTGAGCCACCTGCAGATGGAGTTGCCACCAAAGTCGCAGTGGTTCCATACGTCAGCGAAGTTGGTGGAGATGTGAAGGAAATTGTGCGCGAAGGCAATCCAGCGGCACGCGTAATAACAATCGAATATGTATCGGTTGTGGTTCCGTCTTGAGCGGTGACCACTACGTTGATCGTGTTCGAGCCCACGCTGAGAGCAATTGCCGTCGATGCGGTTCCCGAAGTAACAGTTGTGCCGTTCACTTTAATTGTCGAGTTCGCCTGGTGGTGGGTTGGTGTTACTTGAATTGTGGAAACAGAGTTCACAACAGAGGCGGTGTATGAAGTGGTTGCGCTCGAAAATGTTGGGGAGATTGGGTTTGATCCGGAGAGCACCAGGTTAGACAAGGTGGCGTCGAAGTTGATGTATGAGAAGGCGCTCGCTTTGATGGCTGGTCCCGTTGAGCCATCGATCCACACTGCGACCGCACCAGCGGTGGCGCTAGCCGGGGTGTAAAAAGTGAGGGTAGTTGCGGAAACAACAGTGACATTTGTGGCAAGAACGCCGTTCACCCAGACTTTGTTAACTCCGGTCAGGTTAGTACCGGTTAATGTTTCAAGTGTGCCACCGGCGGCGAGTCCAGAAGTTGGTGAAAGTGAACCAATTGTTGGCGGGGTGCCACAACTGCTCGACGATGTCACGACAATAGGCGGTGGGTTGGGGTACGCAAAGTTGTTTGTATATGAATAGTTATTCGGGTTAATGATGCATTCAATTGTCGATGGGAAAGAAGAGGAATACATCGATGTGATGTTTCCGTTGAGAGTCACTTGAGTGAGTGCGCCATCTAACCGGTAGTTAATCGCGGTCATTGAGCTCGGTAGCGATAGCGAAGTGATTGCTGTGCCCTGGAACATTCCCTCGTTGTTACCGCCAGGAAGTGCACCGATCGAGGTGAGTGAACTTGGGGTTTGAAATGTCACAGAGGAGAGTGAGGATGAATTATAAAAAGCTGCACCTTGCAGAGATGTGACCGACGAAGGAATAGTGAACGATGTGAGGCCGGTGTAAGAGAAGGCTTTAATACCGATGGTTGCCAGATTAATCGGCGTGTTAAATGAAACTGAAGTCATTCCGCTACTCATAAATGCGTACGCATCGAGAGTTATCAGGCTCGACGGAAGTGTTACTGCGCCGAGGTTGTCTGATTTGTTAGTACATGTATTCGTGTTGTTGCAGAGAGCGGCTGTACCGATTTCGGTGACGCCTTCAGGAATAGTCACCGGCCCGACGCAGCTGGCGCTGGTTGTCACTACGTTATTGACGATGGTGAAAGTACCGCCGCCAGAACATGCGGGTGTAAGCGTGGTGTAATAAGTAAATCCACCCGATTTCGTTGCGCTTCCGGTTGGCGTCGTAATAACGACATCCTTTGCGCCGGTGGAACCTGATGGAGTAGTAAAAGCAACTGAGGTTGCTGAATTCACGGTCACATTCGTCGCGGCATTGCCGTCGACTGTCACACTTGTTGCACCGGTTAAGTTTGTTCCGGTAATTGTCACAGTTGTGCCACCTGCAGTGACGCCAGAGATGACATCAAGGGAAGTAATTGTCGGGGTAGAAGTAGCAAACGCGGTTGGACTCGAAACTGCTGTAATTGCCGAGAGAGTCGAAACGGCCAAAATAAGAGTCAGTGGGTAAGTGCTGCGTCTTCGCACGGCGCGCCAGAAAGCCAACAGCCCCGCAGCTCTGCTCATGGTCATTTCCGCCTTATTGCTCGACCAGAGTGGCTAAGCTTGGGAAAAGTTTACAGGAATGGTGCCTATTTCTCCAGGAATGCCTTCAAGAGTATCTCGGTCACTCGAGCTACATCAAGAACTACTTTGCCCTGTCTTTCAAGCACCGTAGTTTCGATCCCTTTTCCATTAATGAGGACTCCGTCAATTTCAACAGGCTTGAAGAACATTGGAAAATCAGCTTTATAAAAGGCGAGAAATCCTGAAACAGGTGCTTTCA
>CAIZGZ010000032.1 GCA_903932695.1 uncultured Actinomycetes bacterium
GCGGTTTGGTGCGGTTCTTGTGACCGACGATATCGTCGAAATGAAGCTCGATGGCGAAGTAAAGACATTGGTCGATGGCTCTGGCAATACTCTCCAAGCACGTGCTGTCATCCTTGCTACCGGTTCAGCCTATAAAGAGATCGGTTTAACCAACGAGAAGCGCCTCTCTGGTCGAGGTGTTTCGTGGTGCGCCACTTGCGATGGCTTCTTCTTTAGAGATCAAGTGATTGCTGTTGTTGGTGGTGGCGATTCCGCGATGGAAGAGGCAACCTTCCTTACTAAATTTGCCTCGAAGGTAGTTGTCATTCACCGCCGTGACTCGCTACGCGCATCACAGATCATGATTGATCGCGCTACCGCTAATCCAAAGATTGAGTTCTTATGGAATACCGAGGTGATTGATGTCCTTGGTGAAGATAAGGTCGTTGGTCTCAAGCTTCGCAACACGGTTGATGGCAGCGAAAGTGAAGCGGCCTTTACCGGTCTCTTCGTCGCAATCGGCCACCTACCTCGCAATGAACTCATCAAGGGTCAGATTGATCTCGACAACGAGGGCTACGTGAAGGTTGAGGGTCGTTCTACCCGCACCAACCTCACTGGTGTATTTGCGTGTGGCGATCTCGTCGATCACACCTATCGCCAAGCTATTACAGCAGCAGGATCTGGCTGCGCTGCGGCGTTGGATGCGCAGAGTTTCCTACAAGGTCACTAGAATAAGAGAAGTTCCGAGAGATAATTTTTTAGAAATGGGAAAAAGATGAGCGCTACACAAGCAGTTACAGCAGCTAACTTTGAAGAGGTTGTTCTTAAGAGCACAACACCTGTCCTTGTAGATTTCTGGGCAGAGTGGTGTGGTCCATGCCGCGCAGTTGGTCCAATCCTTGAAGATATCGCCGCTGAAAATGTTGGCAAGATCAAGATTGTTAAACTCAACACCGACGAAGAAGCTTCTATCGCCATGAAGTACGGCATTACTTCTATCCCAACCATGAATGTTTATGTGGGTGGCGAGGTAGTAAAGAGCATCGTAGGCGCGAAGCCAAAGCCTGCTCTGCTTAAAGATCTTGAAGCCTACTTGTAATAGAACACGTACTTAACTCTCATGACGCCCGACATCACTTATGGTGAGTCGGGCGATCGTGTTTTACAGCTCACCGATTACCTCACTCGGTTAGGTCTACTCAAGACACCACAAGATTCTTTTGATGCGGTAGTTGTCGATGCCATCAAGAATTTCCAACAAAATCGCGGACTTAGTGTTACGGGAGTAGTCGACTCAATCACTCTGCGCTCTCTTGAAGAAGCGCGATGGAAATTGGGTGACCGCACACTGCACATCACCCAACCATTGATGCGCGGCGACGATGTTGCGCTTTTGCAATCACAGTTAAGCGAGATGGGTTTTAACTGTGGGCGGGTTGATGGGATTTATGGTCCGGCTTCTGAAAGCGCTGTCTGTGAATTTCAGAAATCTGTCGGTGTAAAAGTGGATGGTCGTTGTGGCCCAGCCACGATCATCTCGTTGATGCGGTTAAAGAAGATCGTCTCTGGCGGCACACCAGTCGCCCTTCGAGAAGAGGTGAAGCGAGTCGATCGCGGACCTTCACTCGCTCAAAAAGTTGTTGTTATCGACCCCGCAGAGTCACCAGATATTTTGGATCTGGCTGGCCGGCTTGAGGGTAGGTTGATTGCGTTAGGTGTTAATGTTTTTATGACGGCAAGCGCTGCCGTAACACCAGATGAACATGATCGAATTGAGATCGCCAATAAATCGGGTGCTGATCTTGTGATCTCACTCCGACAAGATCGCTACCCCAATAAGAACGCTCATGGTGTAGCTACGTATTACTACGGTAGTGAGTCACATGGCATCCACTCGGTTGTTGGTGAGCGCTTTGCGAAGTTGGTACAGCGAGAGATCTGTGCCCGCACTGATCTACTCAACTGCCGGACTCATGCCAAGACTTGGGATTTTCTGCGCCTCACCAAGGCCCCAACTGTGCAGATCGACTTGGGCTATGCCACACACCCTGGAGATGCCAAACGCCTGGCCGATCCAGAGTTTCGTGAAACGCTGGTCGAATCTCTGATGATCGCAATTCAACGCCTCTACTTGAGCGCTGAGAACGATGCGAAGACCGGCACAATGAAGGTCTCGGATTTAAAGAGCGCCGGACTTCGTTCATAGCTCTATTTCCTCGCACGCCATTTATGATCTATGGCAGAATTGACGGATGTCGAGCGAAATCACACGTTTTCATACCGGACCTGATCAACAGCTAGCGGAGCGCTTTGCGAACCGAGCCTCGTTGATGCAGGCCAGTGAGATTCGCTCCCTCTTCGCCGTAGCATCGCGCCCAGATATCGTCTCACTCGCCGGCGGTATGCCTAATCTCTCGGCTCTCCCAATGGACATGATGGCCGGGGTGGTCAACAAGTTGGTTTTGGAAAATGGCGCAGAGGCGCTCCAATATGGAAGTGGCCAAGGCCATCCATTCCTTCGCGAGCAGATCTGCGAAGTGATGGCACTTGAAGGAATTCGCGCCCATCCAGATGATGTGATTGTTACTACCGGTTCACAACAGGCGCTCGATCTCATCTCGCGTATCTTTATTAATCCTGGTGATGTCGTTCTTGTTGAAGCACCGTCCTACGTTGGCGCACTTGGTACTTTCAAACAGTACGAAGCAAATGTCGTCCATGTTCAAATGGATGAACATGGCTTGGTTCCTACTGCACTTCGTGAGGCAATCGCAAGCGTGCGTGCATCTGGCCAAACCATTAAGTTCCTCTATCTGATTCCTAACTACCAAAATCCAGCTGGAGTTTTGTTGCCAGCAGATCGACGTACAGAGATCCTTGAGATCTGCCAATCTGAAAAGATCTTTATTGTTGAAGACAATCCTTATGGCTTGTTGGGATTTGATAAGCCATCTCCAAATGCGATGCGCTCCCAAGATTCAGAGAATGTGATCTACCTTGGATCATTCTCGAAGACCATTGCACCTGGTTTCCGTGTTGGTTGGGCGTTGGTACCGCCTTCACTCAAAGAGAAGTTAGTGATTGCCGCAGAGAGTTCGATTCTCTGCCCTTCAAACTTCGCTCAACTCTCGATTAGTGGCTACCTTGCAGATCAGCCATGGCGTGATCAGATCGCATCATTCTGCAAACTTTATAAAGATCGTCGAGATGCGATGTTGGAATCACTTGAAGCCCACTTCCCAACAAATGCCACATGGACAAAACCTGCTGGCGGTTTTTAC
>CAIZGZ010000033.1 GCA_903932695.1 uncultured Actinomycetes bacterium
AAGAAGGTTGTTAAGAAGCGTTAATTCGATCTAACAATTGTTAAAAATGGGGGCCGAAAATCGGTCCCCATTTTTTATGCCCACAGCGAGAAACGCATAAACTGAACTCTATGGATGCGAATACCTCTCAAGCGGAGCCACGGTATCTACCACCGAGTGGTAAGCCGCTGGGCACAAATCGCACCTTCACCATCGGCGCCTTCTTCGTTATTCCGATTCTCAAATTATTGACCAAGCGGGATTGGCGAGGGGCACAGAACATTCCCGCACAAGGTCCCATGATTGCTATCTCTAATCACATCTCATACGCCGACTCTTTAGTTTTTGCGCACTATCTCTACGGCAATGGTCGCGCTGTACGCTTTTTGGCGAAGTCTTCGCTCTTTAAGATTCCGGTTGTTGGTCGAATACTTCGCAACGCCGAACAAGTTCCCGTTGATCGGGTCAACGCCGGGGCCAGAGCGCTTCCACACGCGTTAGCATTCTTGCGCGCCGGACATTGTCTCGGTGTTTATCCCGAAGGCACTCTTACGCGCGATCCATTGATCTGGCCGATGGTTGCCAAGACCGGATTAGCCCGCCTTGCGGTCATGAGCAAGGTGCCGGTGATCCCGTGTGCGCAATGGGGAGCGCAGGAGATTCTGGCTCCTTATGCCAAGCTGCCTCGAATTTGGCGCCGTCGTACGGTGGTCGTAGTTGCAGGACCACCTTTGGACTTTTCGCCGTGGTTTGGAGAAGAGGAGAACCACGAGGCGATGGTCGAAGCCACGCGATATGCAATGGCAGCAATAACGCAATTGCTCGAAGAAATTAGGGGAGGATATGCCCCTGCGCAGATCTTCGACCCGCACGAGTCGGCGCTGCCCCGATTTGGTAACTTTAAAAAGGAGAAGTGATGTCACGCGTTTCGGTATTGGGATCCGGTGCTTGGGGTACAACCCTGGCTCAGGTTCTCTGCGATGCTGGCCATGATGTCACCATCTGGGGTCGCAACAACGACGTTGTTCAAGAGATTAACTCACGCCATACCAACGCAAAATTTCTCCCAGACGTCCAACTACCAGAGAACTTAAGCGCTACTACTGATATCGACCAAGCCTTTAACTTCGGCGAGGTTTTAGTGTTGGCAATCCCAGCGCAATCGCTGCGTGAAAACTTGCGCAGCTGGGCTGGAAGATTTCCGATCGACCGTCCGGTCATCTCAACCCTCAAAGGTATTGAAGCGACAACGATGGCGCGCATGACCGAAGTTGTCATGCAAGAGCTGGAGATCTCGGCCGACAAGATTGGTTTGATCACTGGGCCAAATTTGGCTGGGGAGTTGGCGCTTCGTCAACCAGCCGGTGCTGTCGGCGCCTCGACCAACCCTGCAATCTCTCAATTGATTGTGGATCTCTTCACAACAAAGTACTTCCGCATCTACCCATCCGATGATCTGGTGGGTTGCGAGCTTGCTGGTGCCGCAAAGAGCGTGATCGCACTTGCAGTTGGTATGACGATCGGCATGGACTTAGGTGAGAATACTCAAGCCATGGTGATCACTCGTGGTCTCTCTGAAGTCGCGCGATTTGGCGCCGGGTATGGTGCAAATCCGCTTACCTTCCTTGGGCTCGCCGGGATGGGCGATATTGTGGCGAGCTGTGGCTCTGCGCTCTCTCGTAATCGCACCTTTGGTGAAGCCTTTGGTCGGACTGGTTCGATGGAAGGCGCTCGAGCAGAAGTTGCGAAGACCGTCGAAGGTGTCGCATCAGCCAATGCAATTTTAGAGTTGGCTCATCGGGTTGGAGTAGAAGTACCTATTATTGAAGTTGTAGCGGCATTCGTGGCTGGGGGAGTTACTCCAGAAGAGGCGATGGAACGGTTGATGACGGTCAGCACTCGAGCGGAGTTGGTATGAGTAAGGTGCGAGTCGGCATCCTTTGCGGTGGGCAATCGAGCGAGCATGAGATCTCCTGCATCTCGGCCAGCGGAATCATGGCGGCGATTGACCGCGATCGATTCGAGCCGGTGCTCATCGGAATCACCCGCGGCGGTAAATGGGTGTTGCTCGACCAGTCGACAACTCTTGAAATCAAAGATGGCAAACTGCCAGAGATCGATCCTTCGCTTCCTGCGATTACCGCAGATATCCATGGCTTTAGCGTGGCCGGCAAAGCTCTCGATCTAGATCTCATCTTTCCGATTCTGCATGGACCGTATGGTGAAGATGGCACAATTCAAGGGCTCTGTGAAGTTGCTGGAATTCGCTACGTCGGCTCTGGTGTGCTTGCAAGCGCGGTGGCGATGGATAAGTCCTTTGCGAAACCTATCTTCGCCGCCCATGGGCTCGCTGTAGCCCCAGGAGTTGTGTTGGTCGCTGGCGTCTGGAGCGCAGATCAGCTTAAGAACTTGAGCTACCCACTCTTTGTGAAGCCAGCACGAAGTGGTTCAAGCCGTGGTACCTCTAAAGTGAAAAACCTCGAAGAACTCTTGGCTGCGATTGAATTTGCCTTTGAATATGACACCAAAGTGATGGTGGAAGAGGCGATAGTGGGTCGCGAAATTGAATGCGGAGTATTGCAACGTGCTGGGAGTGCGCACGCCTCACCAATCGGTCAAATTGAAATTCTTGGCGATCACGAGTTCTACGATTTTGAGGCGAAGTATCTCGATGATGCAACGCGAGTGCTCTTCCCTGATGATCTGCCAGCGGGGGTCGAGGCAAAGATTCAAGAGTCGGCAGTTGCCGCTTTCAACGCACTTGGCTGTGAAGGTCTTGCTCGCGTTGATTTCTTCTACACCGAAGCCGGCGAGATTGTCATCAATGAGCTCAACACTATGCCCGGCTTTACTCCCACCTCGATGTATCCAAAGTTGTGGGATCGAGCTGGGATTTCGTATTCCGAGATTATCTCGGTGTTGATCGATGCTGCGCTGAGTCGCTCAGCCCACGTTACGCGCTAGGACAAGCGCGCCCCACTTTTGAATAATGGGCTTCCAGAAGATTGCAAGATCGCTCGCAGCAGCTTCTACTTCCGCCAAAACCGAACTCTTACCCAATGTTGTAAAGGCGTTATCTGGCTCCGCCTCCCACTTGGCAACGATCGAGAGATCTGCTTCCGGATGAAATTGCACACCATATGCCAACTCACCAATTCGGTAAATTTGGTTGTTGCATTGTTCGCTACTCGCTAAACAAATTGCGCCTTCTGGCAAGGCAGAGACTTCATCCTCGTGCCATTGCGTCACCGGCGTCCCAGCTGGAATATCAAAGACAGAATCATCGGCTGCTGCGCGAGTAGGGGAGATTTGGTAGATGCCAATCTCGCCGGTTGCAGCGCGAGTGACCACGCCACCTCCAGCTATCGCTAGGAGTTGAGAACCCAGACAGATTGCGAAGATCGGAATTTCGCGTTTTAGTGCATCCGCTAGCAATGCTCGTTCGGCGGGCAGCCACGGGGCGATCTGATCATCGGTTGCTCCCATGTGACCACCGAGTGGCATCAGCGCGGCAACTCCCTCGGGGACTTGGAGCGGCACTGGTTCACCGAGATAGGCACGGATGATCTGGACGGAAAATCCAAGTTCGATCAGCCAGCGGCCAGCCAAGTGCGGAGGGTCGCTCTCGTCATTTTGGATGACGAGGAGAAGTGGTGAAGTGCTCACAAGCCCTTAAAACCCTTAAGACCCTAAAAACTCTTAGTAGACGGTGACGGGGCAGGTTAAGGTGCGAGTAATGCCTGCAACCGCTTGCACCTTGGAGAGAATTGATCGACCGAGATCTTCCATGCTTGGCGCTTCAGCGCGCATGACAACATCGTATGGGCCCGTGACGGCTTCAGCGAGCGTGACCCCAGGAATTGCGGATACCGCCTTGGCGACGCTTCCAGCTTTGCCGACATCGGTCTGGATGAGAATATAAACCTGAACTGACATGAAAACTCCTCACGGAAAAAAACTACCCGCTTCGCTGCGAGGCCTGATGGGATCTAGGCTACTCCCTTACCAGGGTTTATCAAGATCCAACAACGTGATCGGAGGGTCCGGCGATGGCGCGTGAATCAGAGCTCATCGCTGCACTTGCTGCAATTTTCCAGGCCACACCACATGATCGAGTGGAGATTGGAATCGGAGATGATGGCGCGGTTGTGAGGATGCCTCACATTCGTGGTGGATCTCGAGCAGTGCTTGCTGCCGATATGGCGGTAGAGGGTGTGCATTTCGATCGCGCGTGGTCAACGCTCTTTGAGATCGGTGCCAAAATCACCGCCGCAAACCTCGCGGATATTTATGCCATGGGCGGCAAGCCGGAGTTCTTACTTGTCAGTGCTGCCTTGCCGACAGATTTCTCCATCACAGAGATCCAGGAGTTGGCACGAGGAATTGTCGATGAGGCGAATAAAGTCGGCGCAGTCGTCGTGGGTGGCGATCTCACCCGAAGCGAGAAGATGGTGATCTCGATCGCGGTGATGGGAGATATCCAAGAGGCGATCACTCGAAGTGGTGCCAAGGTCGGAGACCTCGTGATTGTGAGCGACTTGCCCGGCAAGTCGGCTGCGGGGCTTAAGCGCTTACTGAGCGGAATGAACGACGAACACAGCGCTGCACATAAGAGACCCGTTGTGGATTATCAAGCGGCCCGAGATTTTGTGCTTGCCGGAGTCAGTTCCATGACAGATATCAGCGATGGATTAGTGAGTGAGCTCGAAGATATTGCTCGAGCCTCTGGTGTCGGAATTGAAATTGTGTCGGATGAGGCGATTGATTTTCATGGCGGAGAAGATCACATCTTTCTGGCTACCATCTCACCGCATCTTCCGTTTCCGCGTCAGGCTATTGAAATTGGACGAGTCGTCTTGGGAAAGGGCGTCCGGGTGAACGGCGAGATCGTCAGCCACCAAGGCTTCACCCACTTCACCGAAAGCTAGTTAGACTTCAAACTTCAGAGCGGTCGAGAAGTTCGCGCACATATCCGGGGCGATTCGTAATAATCACATCGACGCCGATTTCGCGACAGAGCTCGACATCATGTGCTTCGTCTACCGTCCAGACAAAGATCTTCCGATCACCTTGGGCGGCAAGCTTCTTCATTCTTCTTCGAGCTTTACGAAGCGTGGAGATTGATGGACCGAGCGCGCTGCCACGAGCAGCCCAAAGTGGGAGAGAGTGGCTGGCCAGAAAGACGGTGGCTAATCCCAGCATCTTTGCTCGGGCGATGGCTCGCCAGGAAAATGACATGAGAACGATCTGGATGCCGGCTGCTCTAATTTGCTCCTGCTGTTGCGCCAGAACGTGGCCAACTGCAATCTCAATTGCGCCACGAGTTGGCACTGGGTGCTTTGTCTCAAGGGCGAGATCTTTATGGTTTGCGATCGCCAACTCGAGAATTTCACTCAACGTGAGGATTGGGTAGGCGGCGAGTAACTCGTTGTAGGTTGAATCAGCTACGACGAGAGGGGAGCCGGCAACCCGCTGTAGATTAGCGTCATGCCAGGCAACTACCACTCCATCTTTGGTCAGCCTGAGATCGCATTCAAAACCATCAGCGCCTTGTGTGATGGCAGCCTGATAGGCAGCGAGAGATGTTTCGGGAAAATCGTAAGATGCGCCGCGATGGGCGTAAATCTTGATTAACGTGTGACTTTGCCAGCCTTCATGCAGGTTGAGCAGACATTTTGGCGCTTGGTTGAGCCGCCAACGATGGTCTTGATGCGCTGGATATTTGGATTCCAACGGCGACGTGTCTTACGCATTGAGTGTGAGACGTTGTTGCCAAAGCTCGGGCCTTTGCCGCAGATATCGCAGTTCGATGCCACGATGGACTCCTTTTACTAGTAGAAACGCCAGTAGGCGCTAAGTCGCAAAGATTACCCGTAGAGGGTCCCAAATGGCTAATCGCGACGCCCGATTAATCGGGACGTTGGAGGGATCTCACCATAAACTCACCGCATGGCCACCCTCGATACCGACCTCACCAAGGTGCTGGGGGATAAGACCGCGAAGGCGCTCGCGAAGGCCTTCGGGATCACCTCGGTGGGTGAGCTGTTGGAGCACTACCCACGGCGCTATGTCGTTCGAGGGGAGTTGAGCGATATCGCCGAACTCGCCGATGGCGAGGAAGTCACCGTTCTGGCGGAGATTTCAGCGGTCAACCTTCGCAGGGCAAATGGTCGAACAATTCTGGAAGTTGTCCTGACCGATGGCTCGGCAAAACTCTGGCTCACCTTCTTCAACCAACCTTGGCGAGAGAAGGAGCTGCGGGTAGGTCGATCAGGCATGTTCGCCGGAAAGGTGGGGATCTTTAATGGCAAGCGCCAACTCTCTCACCCTGATTATCAGTTGATCCCAGATGGCTCCGATGTCGATGAGGCCGTGGCTGGGTTTGCCGGGAAATTTCTTCCGGTCTATCCCTCAGTCGCCAAACTTCCCTCGTGGAAGATTGCGCAATGCGTGGAGATCGTTCTCGATGCCCTTGAACCGATTCCAGACTATCTGGATGGTGCACTGCGCTCGCGGTTAC
>CAIZGZ010000034.1 GCA_903932695.1 uncultured Actinomycetes bacterium
CCCGAACATGCAACGCCTACCGGCTTGGCACATATTCGGTTTAGCCTCTTCCGCTTTCGCTCGCCACTACTAACGGAATCACGGTTGTTTTCTCTTCCTGTGGGTACTGAGATGTTTCACTTCCCCACGTTTCCTTTATCTGCCCTATATATTCAGGCAGAAATAATGGGACATGACTCCCATTGGGTTCCCCCATTCGGTAATCCTCGGATCAAAGCTCTGTTGGCAGCTCCCCGAGGCTTTTCGCAGCCTCATACGACCTTCTTCGGCTTCTGGAGCCTAGGCATCCGCCATTTGCACTTAATAATTTTCCAACTTTATTTCTTTATTAAAGATGCTCGCGTTCACTGTGTAGTTCTCAAGATACGGGCGGCCTTAGGAGCTGGTAGCCGCTTAATAGATTCTCACCTATCAGTTCGACTGCTCACTAAGTCCAGAGGGATCGTACCCTCAGGACCCAACAACGTGCATGAAGTAAATTTCTTAAAGGAAGCTTTCCACTCCGACAAGTCGGTTGTACTAACGATTTTAATGATTTAGCGACACAAATGAATGCTCCACTGTTCTTTGAGAATCTGCCTTTAGCAGTCTCCTTAGAAAGGAGGTGATCCAGCCGCACCTTCCGGTACGGCTACCTTGTTACGACTTCGTCCCAATCACCGATCCCACCTTAGGCAGCTCCCTCCTTGCGGTTGGGCCACTGACTTTGGGTGTTACCGACTTTCGTGACGTGACGGGCGGTGTGTACAAGCCCCGGGAACGTATTCACCGTAGCGTTGCTGATCTACGATTACTAGCAACTCCGACTTCATGAGGTCGAGTTGCAGACCTCAATCCGAACTGAGACAGACTTTTTGGGATTCGCTCCACCTTACGGTATTGCAGCCCTTTGTACCTGCCATTGTAGCATGCGTGCAGCCCAAGACATAAGGGGCATGATGATTTGACGTCATCCCCACCTTCCTCCGTGTTGACCACGGCAGTCTCCTGTGAGTCCCCAACTAAATGCTGGCAACACAGAACGAGGGTTGCGCTCGTTGCGGGACTTAACCCAACATCTCACGACACGAGCTGACGACAACCATGCACCACCTGTATACCGCCCTTGCGGACACAACATCTCTGCTGCTTTTCGGTATATGTCAAGCCTTGGTAAGGTTCTTCGCGTTGCGTCGAATTAAGCCGCATGCTCCGCTGCTTGTGCGGGGCCCCGTCAATTCCTTTGAGTTTTAATCTTGCGATCGTACTCCCCAGGCGGGGCGCTTAATGCGTTAGCTGCGTCGCAGAAACCGTGGAAGGTTCCCACAACTAGCGCCCACCGTTTACGGCGCGGACTACCAGGGTATCTAATCCTGTTCGCTCCCCGCGCTTTCGCTCCTCAGTGTCAGTATTGGCCCAGAGACCTGCCTTCGCCATTGGTGTTCCTCCTGATATCTGCGCATTCCACCGCTACACCAGGAATTCCAGTCTCCCCTACCAAACTCTAGCTAGCCCGTATCGAGTGCAGGTCTGGGGTTGAGCCCCAGAGTTTCACACCCGACGTAACTAACCACCTACGAGCTCTTTACGCCCAATAATTCCGGACAACGCTTGCACCCTATGTATTACCGCGGCTGCTGGCACATAGTTAGCCGGTGCTTCTTTTGCAGGTACCGTCACTTTCGCTTCTTCCCTGCTGAAAGCGGTTTACAACCCGAAGGCCTTCATCCCGCACGCGGCGTCGCTGGGTCAGACTTGCGTCCATTGCCCAATATTCCCCACTGCTGCCTCCCGTAGGAGTCTGGGCCGTGTCTCAGTCCCAGTGTGGCCGGTCGCCCTCTCAGGCCGGCTACCCGTCGTCGCCTTGGTGAGCCATTACCTCACCAACAAGCTGATAGGCCGCGAAGTCATCCTCCACCGAAATTCTTTCAAAACTCAGTGATGCCACTTATGTTTCAATATTCGGTATTAGCCCCGGTTTCCCGGAGTTATCCCAAAGTGGAGGGCAGATTCTTCACGTGTTCCTCACCCGTTCGCCACTAATCCATCCCCGAAGGAACTTCATCGTTCGACTTGCATGTGTTAAGCACGCCGCCAGCGTTCGTCCTGAGCCAGGATCAAACTCTCCATAGAAAGTTGTGATCTGGCAAAAAACGAAACTAGCTTGCTAATAAATTAGCTTTGCTTATTTCCGTTTTACCAATTGTTTTTGTTTTGTAATGATCTCAAAAAGAGAAAATACAAAGGAATTTGGACTTACTACAGACATGTAACCATGCCTATATAAGCCCTATTTGGCATTCATTTTTGCACGTTGTTGAGTTCTCAAGGTACGAACGCGCTCCGCTTACAGCACTTACGCACTGTTCGAGGGGCAGACTGAGAAACATACTGCATCTTATGCAACAGATCAAATCGCGAACCGTTACATGAATAGCATCTGAATTTCAGAATTTGTCGTCGCACGGCCTCTTTCTAAGCGGCTTTTTACACCGTTAAAAGCTAGTCCGTGACGCGAACGAGGTAGAACCATAACCCGACGTTGCAGCAAAGGTCAAATTGGGGTCAAACCACTCCCAAAACCCTCAAATTGGACATTCTGATAAGGGGTGAAAATCAATAAAAAACGCCTAAAACCATTGTTTTATAATGGTTTTAGGCGTTCAGAGAGTCGAAGCGACTAGACTAACTCCACTGCGGCCAAATCGCGCTTTCCCTTGCGTAGCAGCAGGAATCGGCCGAAAAGTAGGTCTTCTACGCTCGGAGAGAAGCTCTCTTCTGAGACCTTCTCGTTGTTGAGATAAGCGCCACCTTCTTTGACGATGCGACGCGCGGCAGATTTCGAGTCAACGACGCCTGTTGCTGCTAGGAGATCTACCCATGTCGGAAATTCAGATCCTGCCGAAATAGTCGTGCGAGGCAATTGCGCAAGAGCTGACTCCAAGGTCTTCTCATCGAGTTCATTCAAATCTGCTTGACCAAAAAGAGCCTTTGCAGCGCGTTCTGCGTTGTTACATTCAACTTCACCATGAACCAGTGTTGTTAATTCGCGTGCAAGAGCGCGATGCGCAGTTCGTGCACCTGGATTCTCTTCGTGAGCGCGGATGAGTTCTTCAATATCTTCGCGTGATTGAAAAGAGAAAACTTTCAGATACTTTGCAACATCCGCATCATCGCTATTAATCCAGAACTGGAAGAATGCGTACGGCGATGTCATCTCTGGATCCAACCACACACTTCCGCCAGCAGTCTTTCCAAACTTAGTTCCGTCGCTCTTTGTCATCAACGGGATAGTGAGACAGTGCGCCACTCCCCCTTCGACTTTACGAATCAGATCTAGACCAGCGACAATATTTCCCCATTGATCACTTCCGCCAATCTGCAATTTGCATTCATGACGACGAAAAAGTTCCAAGAAATCAAATGCCTGCAAAACTTGATATGAGAATTCTGTGTAAGAGATTCCGCCGGCCTCAAGTCTGCTTGAAACACTGTCTTTAGAGAGCATCTGGTTGACACTGAAATGTTTTCCAATATCTCGAAGAAACGCTAACGCAGAGATTGGAGAGGTCCAATCTAAGTTGTTCGTCATGACAGCTGCATTACTTGATGAATCAAATGCTAGGAACTTGGAGAGCTGCAAACGAATTCGCTCGACCCATTGTTCTACGATCGCTTCGTCATTAAGTGTGCGTTCTTCGTTCCGGCCACTTGGGTCGCCAACAAGACCAGTGGCGCCACCGACGAGTGGAAGTGGCTTGTGACCAACCAACTGGAATCTACGCATAACGAGCAACACCACGAGATTGCCCACGTGAAGACTCGGAGCCGTAGGGTCGAATCCGATGTAAAACGCGGTCGGCTCTCTATCTAATTGTTCTACGAGCGCCTTTGCATCTGTGCTTTGAGCGATCAGTCCTCGCCATTCCAAGTCTGCGATCAGTTGAGAAGTCATGCGCTCATCATGCCCGAAAAACGCTTCTGTTCGCCGTCAATATAGGCGGTGAAGGTGCGAATTTTCTCGTCTAATTGAGCCAACTGTGTCGTCACGCTCTTGGTTGAGGTACCGCTAATCGAAGTTCTCGATTCAACCGCGGCTTTGGCAGAAAGCGAGGCACGAAGTTCTCCCGTGAGAGATGGGTGAACGGTGGCTAGTTGCTCATCGCTCAACTCATGGACATCGCAATCGAGACTTTGCGCCAAGGCAACTGCCCTTCCGGATATTTCATGGGCGGTGGCGAACGGAGTCCCGGAGCGAACGAGAAAGTCTGCAACCTCTGTTGCCAAGGAATGCCCGGTCTCGATCTGGGACGAAATGCGATCTCGGTTAAATGTGGCCGTCGCGATCATTCCCCGAACTGCAGGAATCAGCACAAGCAATTGTTCAATCGAGTCAAAGACTGGTTCTTTATCTTCTTGTAGATCACGGTTGTAGGCGAAGGCCAGCCCTTTGAGGGTTGTCATCATCGCCGTGAGATTTCCGATGAGCCGTCCGGCCTTACCTCGGGCCAGTTCAGCAATATCTGGATTCTTCTTTTGAGGCATGATCGATGAACCGGTGGAGAAAGCATCATCAAGTGTCACCCAGCCGAATTCTTGGGTATTCCAGATCGTGAATTCTTCACCGATGCGAGAGAGGTGGACGGCAATCATCGCTAAGTCGAAAAGCGCTTCAGCGACAAAGTCGCGGTCGCTCACAACATCAATGCTGTTTCTGGCCACTCCCCCGAATCCAAGTTCAGCCGCAGTTATCTCTGGATTAGGAACCAACGCAGATCCAGCTAAAGCACCTGCCCCGATAGGAGAGATTGAATTGCGACTCTGCCAATCCTTGAGTCGATCAAGATCTCGCAGAAGTGCATGAGAGTGCTTGGCGAGTTCGTGACTGAAGAGAATTGGTTGAGCATGTTGTAGGTGTGTAAAGCCAGGGGCGAGGAGATCAATCTGGGCCTTTGCTGCATCATCAATCACCTGGGCAAGCTGGGCAACCTCAAGTGAAATCTGCAATAGGTGATCAATCAAATAGAGCTTGAAATCAGTAACAACGAGATCATTGCGACTTCTGCCTGCCCGAAAGGCGCCGCCGAGTTCTCCAAGTTTTTCGATGAGACCTCGTTCGATAGCGCTGTGCACATCCTCATCTGAATCGTTGTAGGTGAAATCTCCTGTTAGCACCTCAACGGACAATTCTTTGAGTGCAGCAGTAATCTTGGCTGCATCGCCTTCGGAGAGATATCCAGCGCGCTTCAGTCCTGCTACGTGGGCAATATTGACGCGAATATCGTATGGCGCAAGACGCCAATCAAAATGAACGCTCCTTGAGAGCTTAGCAACCGATTCATCCGGACCAGTTGCAAATCTTCCACCCCATAGCGCCATTAGTTTCCCTTTCCTAGATTGCCAAAATTCGATTCGATCTTCTTTGCTAACGCCGCGCCACCATTTGCAGTAGCTGCGATGACGAGAACTGTGTCATCTCCGGCGATTGTCCCTATTGCGCCGGTGAGCTCCTTATTTGCAACAGCGCTATCAATCGCGGATGCGAGGAGTTGAGCTGCAGCCGTTGGCGTTCTCACAACGACCGTATTGCCGCTCGACGCAACGCTGACGATAAAACGAGAATTTATCGAGGCATCACTTCGACCCGGCAGTGCGTAACGCACCAGCCCCTGCTCATCTTTCGCCTTAAATGCTCGCAATTCCTGCAAATCTCTACTGGCAGTAGCTTGCGTAACGCGCACACCCTGCTTTCTTAATTCAGCAACCACATCTCCCTGGGAAGCAATTCGACCCGCCTGAATTAACTCCGCGACGAGAGCCTTGC
>CAIZGZ010000035.1 GCA_903932695.1 uncultured Actinomycetes bacterium
GGTTGCAGCGCCCTCAGCCTGTTGGGTTCCAGAACTCTCAGACATCTCGTGTGAGGCGGTTCCTTCTGCGCCAGCTGCTGCTGAGACATGAGGCTTTGGAGCTGTGGTTGCAGCAAGTGCGCTACCGGTTGATGCGATAAGTGCGGCTGCGATCAAAGCAGCGAGTGATACCTTCTTCATAACTTCTCGATTCATTGAAAGTGAGTTTTCTTCGGTATCCCTAGTTTATCAAAGGCTCTCACTCCCGCCCGTTTAGGCCAGATCGAGAATAGAATGTCGGGATGTCTACTCAACCACTTGACCCAGCCAATCCCTTCGCGCAGCGCAGCACGCTTGAGTACGAACTCCCACCGTTTGCGGAGATCACAGATGCACATTACCTGCCCGCTTTCTACGCTGGTATGGCGGAGCAATTACGAGAAGTCGATGCGATTTTGGCATCTGGCGCCCCAAGCTTCGAGAACACCATTGTTGCCTTAGAGAAGAGTGGGCAGTTGCTGAATCGCGTCGCGCTCGTATTCTTTAACAAATCCGCGAGCGATACCTCTGATTTCTTAGATGAGATTGAGGCAGAGATCGCCCCAAAACTTGCCGCACATAGCGATGCCATCAAACTCAATCCCGAACTCTTTGCCCGCATCGTCGAACTTCGCGATGCTGCGCCAACACTCAACCTCAATAGCGAGGACGCTTGGCTGTTAGAGCGTTACTACCGAGATTTCCATTTCGCTGGTGCCCATCTCTCTCAAGCCCAGCGCGAAGAACTCAAGGCAATCAATGAGGAACTCTCGGTACTCGAAGCAGCATTCTCTCGTCAGACACTCGCTGATACCAATGATCTGGCGATTGTGGTTGATGATCTTGCTGATCTCGATGGACTTACCGAGAACGAAATTGCCACCGCAAAGAGTGCTGCGGTGAGCCGCGGGCTTGCTGACAAGTGGCTCATCACCATGGTCAACTTCACGGGGCATCCACTACTTGCCTCTCTCACCAACCGTGAGCTGCGCGAGAAGATTATGAAGGCCTCGATACTTAAAGGTGCGCGAGGCAATGAACACGACAACAAGGCAACTTTGGCAGCAATGGCAAAGTTGCGTGCACGCCGTGCCACGCTCTTCGGTGCAAAGAACCATGCTGAGTATGTCCTCTGGGAGCGAAATGCTGGAACACCAGCCAAAGTGCACGAGATGATGCGAAAGATTGCTGCACCAGCAGTCGCGAATGCCAAGCGCGAAGGCGCCGATCTACAAGCAGCGATTGCAGCAGCTGGCGAAGATTTTGAGCTCGCGAGTTGGGATTGGGCTTACTACGCAGAGAAATTGCGCAAAGCTCGCTATGACGTCGACACATCTGCTCTGGCTCCATATTTTGAACTCGAGCGCGTACTCAAAGATGGTGTCTTCTTTGCGGCTAACAAACTCTTTGGCCTCTCCTTTGTAGAGCGACCAGACCTAGTTACCTACCATCCGGAAGCCCGAGCATTCGAAGTCTTTGGTGAAGATGGTCAGAAGGTCGGCCTCTTCATCGGCGATTTTTACACTCGAGACTCAAAGCGCGGTGGCGCTTGGATGAACAATCTCGTCGATCAGAATTTCTTACTCGGCCAGTTGCCGGTGGTCTGTAACAATCTCAACATCCCAAAGCCACCCGCTGGTGAGCCGACCTTAATCTCCTTTGATTTCTTGCGAACCCTCTTCCATGAGTTTGGCCATGCTCTTCACGGTCTCTTATCTCAAGTGAAATACCCTCGCGTCTCTGGCACAAATGTTGAGCGAGATTTCGTGGAATTCCCATCGCAGGTCAATGAGATGTGGATGCTCTGGCCAGAAGTCGTGAATAACTACGCCTACCATTACCAGACTGGCGAGAAGTTGCCGCAAGCGATCATTGATCGAATCGAAAGCGCCTCTGCATTTAATGAGGGATTTTTAACCACGAGTTACATGCAGGCAGCGATTCTTGATCTGGCATGGCATGAGATCACGGCGGATCAAGAGATTGACGATGTTGAAGCCTTTGAGGCAGCCGCTATTGAAGCGTATGGACTTTCATACGCACCAGTTCCTACCCGCTATCGCACCACCTACTTCTCTCACATCTTTGCTGGTGGATATTCAGCTGGGTATTACGGATATATCTGGTCTGAGGTCTTTGATGCAGATACCGTCGGTTGGTTTAAGGAGAATGGTGGCTTTAAGAGAGAGCTTGGCAAACACTTTAGCGATCAACTCCTCAGCCGTGGTGGCAGTATCGAATCGATGGAGATGTATCGAAATTTCCGTGGCCGAGATGCAGTGATCGAGCCGCTCCTACTTCGTCGGGGGTTGCTCGGATAAGATCGTGGCATGACCACAATCGATCGCGATCACCTCAAGAAACTCACCGCAATTGAAGAAGAGCGTTTTCTAGGTCTCCATCCAAAGTCTGGTGCGCTCTTTGCAGAGGCAGCACAAGTAATGCCTGGCGGCGTTCCTATGTCCTGGATGGCTAAGTGGCCTGGCGCATATCCAATCTTCGTAGATAGCGCTCAAGGCGCCAGATTCACCGATGTTGATGGCAACGAATATATCGATTTCTGTCTTGGTGATACCGGCTCAATGACCGGCCACTCTCCTGCCCCAACCGTTGCCGCTATCAACGCCCAGCTCAAGCGTGGCCTTACTGCAATGCTGCCGACCGAGGACGCAGTTGCGGTTTCGCGTGAACTCGCTCGTCGATTTGGACTCCCGTTATGGCAGTACACAGTGACCGCCACCGATGCCAATCGCCACGTGATCCGCTATTCGCGATTGATTACCGGACGTTCAAAAATTATCGTAATAGACAAGTGTTATCACGGTTCGGTCGATGAGACATTTGCAACGCTCGATAGTTCTGGAAATACCATCAAGCGCCAAGGAAATCTGGGAGCGCCGGTGGATCTTGCCCAAACGACTCGAGTCGTTGAATTTAACGATCTTGCTGGAATGGAAGCGGCACTAGCTCACGGCGATGTTGCTGCAATCTTGATGGAGCCAGCGATGACCAATATCGGCATTGTTCTGCCAGACGATGGCTACCTTGTAGCTGTAGGCGAACTCGCTAAGAAATATGGCGCGGTCTGGATTATTGATGAGACCCACACCATCTCGGTTGGACCTGGCGGAATGACTGCGCTTTATGGACTTAAGCCAGATGTACTGACGATTGGCAAAGCAATTGCCGGCGGTATTCCAACTGGCACATTTGGTATGCGCACCGAGATCGCTGCTCGCATTAAAGAGAAAGTTGAGCGCGAACTTATCGACACTGGCGGAATCGGCAGCACGTTGGCAGGTAATGCGATGAGCCTTGCGGCGATGCGTGCGACCTTGACTCAAGTACTTACCGACGAGGCCTTCGCACGTATGGTCGAACTTGGTTCGCGTTGGTGTGATGGCGTGGATGCCGCGATTGCCGAATTTGATCTGCCTTGGTACTGCTCACGCCTAGGCGCGCGCGGCGAGTACCTCTTTCAGTCAACCGCCCCGAAGACTGGTCTAGAGGCAGCAAACGCTGGCGATTTCGAGCTTGAGCAATATATCCACCTTCGCATGCTTAACGATGGCTTCTTGATTACCCCATTCCACAACATGGCTCTGGTCTCACCCGAGACAACTGAGGCAGAGATCGATGCGCACACCCATGCATTCCGACAGATGTGTGCTGAGCTCGCTCGTGGATAACCGCCTCATTCACTTCTTCAAGCCCTCAAAGGTTGTTCCTCTAACCCCGTGGACCGCTACCTCTCGTTGGTCACTCACTCCGGCCCGGCTTGCGATCTTGGTCTTTGGACTTGGCATCTTTGGCTTCGGTGAAGCGCTGCTCATTCAATCAACGCTTGGTAATTCACCATGGGCGGTTCTTTCGCAAGGGCTCTCAAAGCACACCCCGCTCTCACTTGGTTGGTCAACATTCTTTATTAGTCTGGTTGTACTGCTGCTCTGGATTCCGCTTAAACAGTGGCCTGGTTTTGGCACCGTTGCCAACATCATCGTTATCGCCTTTGCGCTACAAATCGGTACCGATATTTTTCCGGCGCAGCATCACAACTTTCTTATACGCATCCTCTACGTTATCGCCGGAATCATGATTATCGGCATCGGTTCTTCGCTCTACATCACGTGCGGGCTAGGACCAGGACCTCGAGATGGATTGATGACCGGGCTACATCGAGTCACTGGCGTACGAGTAGGTCGCGTTCGACTTACCCTCGAAATTATTGTGATGACTATCGGTTGGCTACTCGGTGGAAGAGTAGGACTAGGCACACTCATGTTCGCGCTCTTTATCGGTAATGCGCTAGCGATCTCACTCACCATGGTTCGCAAACTTACTTGGCGAGCTTAAAAATCCCATCCAACATCACAGGTGTTAACTTTCCAGTAAAGGTGTTCTGCTGGCTTGGGTGATAGCTTCCAATAACCGTGATCTCTCTGCCTTCTGGCGACCTGGTTGTAAAGCTGACACCATGACCAAATTTTGGTCGAGGTGTAGGAATATCAAAGCCTTCTGAAACAAGATGTGCGATCAACCCAGTCCAGGCAAATGCACCGAGTGCAACAAAGCTCTTAATGGTCGGTAGCAAGAGGTTGATCTCGGCTGCCATAAACGGAGCACAGATTGCTTTCTCCGCCACCGTGGGCTTGTTATCAGGTGGCACACAACGAACGGCACAGAGAATTCTGGTCTTATAGAGCTCTTGGCCATCATTCAAGGAATCACTCGTCGGAAGTTTTGCTAAGCCAGTCCGATAGAGCGATGAGTAAAGGAAGTCACCGGATGAGTCCCCGGTAAAGATTCGCCCGGTTCGATTAGCGCCATGGGCGCCAGGGGCCAAACCTACGATCACAATTTCGGCTTTGGGATCCCCAAACCCTGGTACTGGCTTACCCCAATAGCCTTGGTCGGCATAGGCCTTGCGCTTCGTGATGGCGACTTCCTGTCGCCAGCTCACCAGCCGAGGGCAGAGCGTGCACTTCACGATCGCCTTATCGAGCGCGGCTATCGATCGAAACTGTGGATGCTTAGCTGCCAAGACTCCAGGCCATTCCATCCAAAATATCGGATTCGCTGGCGACAAATTCACTCGCGCCAGTTGCGCGCATGATCCGCGAGAGGACGAGCGACCCTGCGGTAATAACATCGACTCGACCCGGATGCATATAGCCAAGCGCAGCGATATCAGTCCGGCTCATCGAAGCGAAGATCGATGCAACTTCATGCACTTTGGCTGCCGGGATTCGAGCGAGGTGAATTGCATAACGATCGTAATGATCGAGCTCGAGGGCCGCCGCAGCAACTGTGGTGGCGGTACCCGCAACCGCGATCAGTGTCTTTGCTTGGCTAAAGGGAACTACAGCAGCTGCTTGCGCAATCGCTTCATCGATATCTGTTGTTGCCGATTCAATCGCTTGCGCGCTCGGTGGCTGTTGCGATAAATGGCGCTCTGACATTCGAACACACCCGATGTTGACGCTCTTGGCATACTGAACCTCTTCGCTTCCTAGAACAAATTCAGTCGAGCCGCCGCCAATGTCGACCACGAGATATGGAGCCAAGACCCGATCAAACTCTTTGGTAGCACCGGCAAAAGAGAGCGCTGCCTCTTCTGTACCTGGAATTACCTCGGGTTCAATTCCAAGGATCTCTCGTACGCCACTGATAAATAGATCACGGTTACTTGCATCGCGAGTTGCACTCGTCGCGCAGAACCGAATTTTGGTGACGCCTTTGCTGGCGATGATCGCGGCATATTCCCGAGTCGCCTCGAGCGTCCGTTCGATCGCTGCGGGGTCAAAGGCTTTATTGAGATCAACGCCAGCTCCGAGTCGTACCACCCGCATCTCACGAGCCACTTCTCGGAATGAGTTTCCATCGATATCGGCCACGAGGAGGCGAATCGAATTGGTGCCGCAATCAATGGCGGCTACTCGCATGGCGAATCCTTCCACCATTCGGGAAGCGCTGCCAAAGCCTCATCGCCAAATGGGTTTACACCTGGGCCGGCGGCGAGTGAGTGGGCGATGAGTGAATGAAGGCACTTCACGCGATCTGGCATCCCGCCTGCGCTGATTCCTTCAACTTCAGGGACATCCATTCCCAGCGCGGCGCGGGCAGCGAGGTAATCATCGTGTGCGGCTCGATATGCACCGGCCAATTCTGGATCACTGCTCAGGCGCTCTTGCATAGCGGCCATCATTCCGGAACCTTCGAGGGTGGAGATCGCGCCGGTCAGCTTTGGGCAGGTCGCATAGTAAAAAGTGGGAAACGGGGTGCCATCACTCAAGCGTGGTGGCGTCTCAACCACATCAGGTTTGCCACAAGGACAACGATGGGCGATCGCGTGGACATCACGAGGTGTGCGACCGAGTTGGAGCTCGATAGCGTCAAGATCTGCTTGGGTTGGCTTATCCAATTATTGATTCACATTCGTACTAGTAATCGAAGCGACTACTTCGCTGTACCAAGGTAGTCCGGCTGGAATTTGATTTGATACTGGCGCTGCTGGTTGAGAGCTAGTAGTTGCGCTATTGCCTGCACCGAGCACGACATACTGGCGCTCTCCCGGGAATACATAATGCAATCGCGCTCGAGCTTGTTGCTCTACATAGGCAGGATCATTCCATTGTTCGAGCTCGTGCTGGGCGGCCGTCAGAGTGGCTTGCGTACTTGCGATCTGAACTTTGTACGCGTTGATTTGAGCTTTCTGGGCAAAGAAACGTTGAAGCGGTGGGGCAAGTGTGATGGCAAGAATTAAGAGCACCGTGGCAAAAGCAAGGCTCCTGCCACTGATGCTCTTAAACATAATCTCTGTTACGCCTTGAAGCGAGGGAAGGCAGAACGACCAGCGTAGAACGCTGACTCATCTAGCTCTTCTTCAATGCGAAGGAGTTGGTTGTACTTTGCAACGCGCTCTGTTCGAGCAGGTGCACCAGTCTTGATCTGGCCGCACTCAAGTGCAACCGCGAGATCGGCAATAGTCGTATCTTCGGTCTCACCAGAGCGGTGTGACATCATGGTGCGATAGCCGCTGCGGTGAGCGAGTGAGACAGCATCGAGTGTCTCAGTCAAAGTACCGATCTGGTTTACCTTCACGAGCATGGCGTTTGCGCTGCCAAGTTCGATTCCCTTAGCGAGGCGAACTGGGTTGGTAACAAAGAGATCATCTCCGACGATCTGAATCTTTGAACCGAGCTCGGCTGTCATCTTGCTCCAACCAGCCCAATCATCTTCATCCAATGGGTCTTCGATGGAGACGATCGGATAAGCGTTGACCAGCTCTGTATAGTAAGCAATCATCTCGTCGGCGCTCTTCTGCTTGCCTTCGAATGAATACTTTCCATCCTTGTGGAATTCGGTAGCCGCAACGTCCATCGCAAGAGCGATCTCCTTGCCTGGCTTAAATCCAGCGCCTTCAATCGCCTCGATAATGAGATCGAGCGCAGCGCGGTTTGAATCTAGGTTTGGTGCAAATCCACCCTCATCGCCAACACTTGTTGCAAGCCCACGCTTCTTCAAGACCGACTTAAGGTTGTGGTAAATCTCAGCACCCCAACGAAGCGATTCACGGAATGATTCTGCACCGATTGGCGCAATCATGAACTCTTGAACATCAACATTGGTATCGGCGTGTGCACCACCGTTGAGAATATTCATCATAGGAACTGGAAGTGTGTGTGCGTTAGGTCCACCGATGTAGCGGAAGAATGAAAGATCTGCGCTTTCAGCGGCTGCGCGGGCAACAGCGAGTGATACGCCGAGGATCGCATTTGCGCCAAGTCGTGACTTGTTCTTGGTGCCATCAAGCTCGATCATCTCTTGATCAACAAAACGCTGATCTTGTGCATCGAAA
>CAIZGZ010000036.1 GCA_903932695.1 uncultured Actinomycetes bacterium
ACCTCACTCCTTGCATTCCTCGTAGGTGCAGGAATGTTTGGCGCGATCGTGATGTTGCCGCTCTACTTCCAGCTCGTGAAGGGCAACTCTGCAACGCTCGCTGGTCTCAAGCTCCTACCTTTGATGTTCGGTATCGTTTCGATGTCGATCTTCACCGGTAAGTGGATCACTAAGCATGGCAAGTACAAGGCCTTCCCAGTAATCGGTATGGTCTTGATGACCACTGCAATGCTCTTGCTCGGAACACTCAACGAGACCACGCCTTACTGGCGTCTATCGATCTTCGCCCTCATGCTCGGAATGGGTCTTGGCTTCTGTCTCCAGAATCTTGTGATCGCGCTTCAGAACTCTCTGGAGATTCGCGACATGGGAATTGGAACTTCGCTCAACACCTTCTGGCGTTCGATTGGTGGAACATTAGGCGTTGCGATCTTTGGTTCTATCTATGCAAGTAAGTTGACGAAGTACATGCACGTCAATATTGCTACTTTGGGAATGAAGACCAATGGTGCCGCTCTTGCTGGCGCAACACCAAAGGCCCTTGCGCAACTTCAAAATAACCCATCGGTGGCGAAGAGTTTTACACCACAACTACAGGCGACGATTGATCACTCTTATGTTCAAGCGTTCCACATTGTCTTCTACTCAGCTGCCCCTGTCACTGCAATCGGTATCATCGTTGCGCTGATGCTCAAGGCGACTCCACTCAAGACTGGCGCACAACATGCCCAGGCGATGAAGGAAGCTGCAGGCGAAGCACTCGGTTAAAAATTAAAATAAAAAACCCAGTCACATTGCGTGGCTGGGTTTTTTTATTGGGAGCTATTAAGTAGCTGGTTATGCAGTCAGTAAGAACTTCACTCCGACCGCCAGCAGTAAGAGGCCAAAGCCTCGATTGACCCATGCGCTACCAACGCTAAGCCCGAGCTTTGCGCCAAGGCCGGCCATAATAAATATCGCTACGCCAATCGCTCCTGCGACTTTGAAATTTACCTCACCCGCTTTTGCGTAACGAATTACCGCCAGAATTCCGACAGGGAGAACCATCGCCGCAAGTGAGGTTCCCACGGATTTGGAGGTGGGGAATTTAAGCAAGAGCGTGAGCATTGGGACGATGACGATTCCGCCGCCAATTCCAAAGAGGCCAGAGAGAGCTCCTGCGACTGCGCCGATACCGAGGCCAGCCAGGATGGAAAGTAGAGGTGACATATCGCAATCGTAGCCTTGGCCACCCTTACTTTTGGGGAGCAAAGGATTACCCTTTCAACATGAAACGATTGCTAAAAGTTCTCCGTTATGTGGTCATTGGATTTGTCGCGCTCTTTCTCGCACTCTCTGCCTTCTTCCAATATATCCACTACCCCAATGTGATCGCCGCTGTTCGATTGGGTTTGGCACCGGCTTCTAAAACACCCACCTTGATGCCATGGCACACCGTCGCTCCTTCTACCACTCCTGCGCTCTGGTCTACCGGCTCTGAAGCCATGCCAGCGACCGTTAATTACGAGGGCAAGCAGATCACCTTTCAAGATTTTCTTTCGAAGTCCTATACCGATGCCTTTCTCGTAGTACGAAATGGCAAGATCACTTACGAGTACTACAACAAGAAGGCCGGAATTACTCCTACAACACAATTACCTTCGTATTCGATGGCGAAGACTTTGACATCGATTGTGATCGGGCAATTAATTCATCAAGGCAAAATTCATGAGAGCGATACCTTTGTTTCGTTCTTCCCACAGTGGCGTACTGGAGGATCTTTCGACAAGGTGACGATCCAAAGTTTGCTCGATATGGAAGCCGGAGTTGGCGTAAAAGATAATTACCCCAATGGGCCAGCTGGCTGGGGCGTTGGAATCGCGCAGATGTATGCGACTACCGATATGAACTGGTTTATCTCGCATAATCGAAAGATGCTAGAAGCACCTGATACCAAACCAGAGTATCGAAGCGTCGATAGCCAGATGCTTGGACTCATTATTCAGAAGGTGACTGGAACAACAGTCTCAGATTATTTCAGCAAGAGCGTCTGGCAATTGATTGGAGCAAAGAACGCGGCAACGTGGAATGTTGACCATGTTGGTGGTCATGAGAAGACCTTCTGCTGTTTCAACGCAGCGGCCCGTGATTATGCACTTGTGGGTGAACTTTTCGTCAATAACGGCGCATCGGGTGCCCACCAAGTTATTGACGCTTCATGGCTCAAGCGCCTCTCCACTCCTGCTGTAAAACTTGACTACGGCTGGGGTTATGGCGCCCAGGTCTGGCACCCCTACCCCGGGATCAATTTAATGATGGGCTTGCATGGTCAACAGGTCTTCGCTGATCCAGCCACTAAGACCGTGATCGTCAAGCTCAGCGATTTTCCCAATGGCGATGATCCGCAATCTGCGATCGCATCGGTGCTCTACCCGATCGCAGAGCACCCCGCTAAACCTTAATTCGAATTACAGAAGAGCGAGCGCTGCGATCCCTGCGTCGTAACCCTTATCTTCCTTGCTGCCCGGCGTACCGATACGAGCCAGCGCTTGATCCATGTCGTTACACATAAGAACGCCAAAACCGACTGGCTTGGATCGTGAGAGCTGTACATCCATCACGCCTTGGGTGACACCGTCACAGACATAATCAAAGTGTGGCGTCTCGCCACGAAGCACAAGTCCTAGGACAACTGTTGCATCAAAGCCACCATCGAGGGCTTGTTGTGCCGCAAGCGGCAGTTCAAATGAACCCGGTACGTAGCGCACCTCATAGGCAACGTTATGCTCGTCCATCGCTTTTACTGCGCCAGCGATCAGCGCATCGCAGATATCCATGTGCCATGAAGCGCTAATGATGGCGACCTTGGTGCCAGCTTTTGGTGCAACCTTTACGAGTGGTGCTGATCCAGCCATGATCTCTCCTTTAGTCGATTTCCAGCGCATGCTCCATGCGCAACTTCTTTGTGAGCAAGTAGTCGTGATTTGCTTCGGTGATATAGATCCCCAAATTTTTGGTGGTCACGGCAAAATTACCTGCAATAAACGCATCGCTCTTCGTTGGATTATTCGTCAACAAGGTAACCGATGTAACACCTAGATTATGAAGAATATTTATTGCGTCATCCCAGCTGCGCTCATCGGCCAAGTGACCAAGTTCTAGATTTGCATCGACGGTATCGAAACCTTGATCCTGAAGAACATAGGCTGCAATCTTCTGTTCTAGCCCAATGCCACGACCTTCGTGATCGCGAAGGTAGAGAATGTAGCCAGAGCCATGAGCCTCAATCGCATCGAAACTTCGCGCTAGTTGATCGCCGCAATCGCAGCGCTGACTGCCAAAGGCATCGCCTGTCAGGCACTCCGAATGGAGTCGCACCAAAGCATCGCTACCCGGTTCTCCAAACTTCACAATCGCGTGCTCTACGCCGTTGCGGCTGGTATGAACCGCAATCTGCCATTGTGCCCTCGCGCGCGGTAGCTTCGCCCACTCGTAGTTCACCGCCTGAGGCGCAGCTGGGGCAATTCGATCCTTGGCGTAGGCGACGAGATCTTGGGTAGAGAAAATTGGGATCTGGTGAATCCGACTAAATTCAGCGAGTTGTTCACCACGCATCATGGTTCCATCATCATTCACGATCTCACTGATCGCGGTCACTGGATATGCCCCGACGAGCTGCGCCATCACAACGCCGGCCTCGGTGTGGCCTTGGCGCTTCGCCAATCCATCGGGGTGAGCAATGAGCGGGAAGATATGTCCGGGCCGCGAGAAATCGGTTGGCTCGGCATCTGGGTCAGAGAGAACGTTGATGGTCTTTGCACGTTCTGCGCCACTAATTCCAGTCGTGAGCCCATCAAGCGCATCGACCGAAACGGTAAAGGCGGTCTGTTTCTGATCTTGATTTCGCTTCACCATCATCGGGAGCGCGAGTCGTGATGCGATCTCTTGGGTAAGCGCGGCGCAGATGACACCGGAGGAGTAACGCACCATAAATCCGAGAGATTGTGGAGTAGCGCGTTCACCGAGGAGCATGAGATCTCCCTCGTTCTCACGTGATTCATCATCAGTAATAATGACAAACTTTCCTGCTTTAAACTCGTTGAGAGCCTCTTCGAGTGTCATTGCTCTCCTCGTTTCATTAAGCGCTCTACATATTTCGCCAATACATCTACTTCGATATTGACGATATCCCCGCTCTTGCGGTTGTGAAGATTGGTCTTAGCCAATGTCTCAGGAATAAGCCAGACCGAGATTGAATTATTATTATCGTCTAACTCGCCCACCGTCAGTGAGACGCCATCGAGGCAGACCGAGCCTTGGGGCTGCAGGTATCTCATCAGATGATCAGGAATGACGAGATCTACCCGCTGCCATTTTTCACCTGGAGTAATTCCCGAAACCGTTGCGATGCCATCGACATGCCCCTGAACAATATGACCACCGAGGCGATCTGAGACACGGGCGGCTAGCTCTAGGTTCACTTCAGAGCCGACTTCAAGCGCACCGAGAGATGAGAGTTTGAGGGTCTGGACCATCACGTCCGCGGTAAAGAAATCAACGCCAAGCTCTACGGCGGTCAAACAGACGCCATTTACCGAGATGGAATCACCAATCTTCACCTCTGTGAGGAAATCGCTCACCTCAAACCGAAAAACCGCACTATCGGCACCGCGTTCAATCGCACCGACTTTGCCCACCGCTGCTACTAATCCAGTAAACATTACTTAGCCACCTTTGCATGAATTGCCAGATCGGAACCGATCTGTTTGACGCTGAGAATCTCTAAATCTCTTCGCTCAGTCAGGGTGGTAATGCCGAGATCTCCTATAAAGGAAGTTCCTGCTCCAAGCAGCGTAGGTGCTTGAATCAGAAGCACTTCATCGACAAATCCGGCAGCAAACATCGCAGTGCCAAGTCTGCTACCCGCTTCCACCAAGACCTGCTTAATTCCACGGTTAATTAATTCCGCGCAGAGCGAATCGAGGTCATGCGATGTGTGATGAAGCGTTTGGGCACGATCATCAAAAACTTTTGCCGCAGCAGGGAGCGGACTCTCTCCAACAATCACCCGCAATGGGTTCTTCACATCTAGTTGATCGTGAGGCACTAGCTCTGGATCATCCGCCAGAACAGTTCCAGTCCCGACTAAAATCGCATCACTTGCGCGTCGTAGTTGCGTAACAAATTCGCGAGCGCTCTTGCCAGTGATCCACTGAGAGGTGCCGTCGGCGGCAGCGCTCTTGCCATCGAGTGTTGCAGCAATCTTCCAGATAAATAACGGACGTCGCTTCGCAATCACATGGAGCCAGGCACGATTAACAAACCGCGCTTCACTCTCCATCAGGCCCGCTTCTACCTGGACGCCATGCGCTTCTAAGTATGCGCGGCCACCAGCTGCGACTGGATTCGGATCTGATACTGCAAAAATCACTGTGGAAATTCCAGCATCGATGATCGCTTGCGTGCAGGGGCCGGTTTTCCCGGTGTGGTTACAAGGCTCGAGCGTGACGATAATGGTGGAGTCGGCAGGGATGTGGGTTGCGTTCTTGATCGCGACAACTTCGGCATGATCGCCGCCCGCATGAAATCCTTCAGCGATGATGGCGCCGGTATGGTCGACGATGACTGCGCCAACTACTGGGTTTGCACCGGTTCTACCTTCACCTTGGGCAGCCAAAACCAGCGCGCGTTCCATCGCTGCGTGATATCGATTGTCCATAGCGCCTCCGGTTGAAAAAGCCCGGGGCGGAATACGCCTGCCCAAAGATTGGTACGGCGTTTGCAGGAACGACGAATCGCTCCTGAGTAGTTCCCTCTCATCCGGACTTTAACCGTCGGTCTTGGAGTTTCACCAAGTCCACCGTTAGTTGGCTACCAACGGGTCGCAGACTATAACTGCCGGTTCGGATTTACACCGACCCCGAGAACTACCCCAAGTATAGCCCGCCCAAGAATTACCAAGGAATTACTGCTTGGTCCTCCCAGAAGAGGCCCGTGAGATCCTCACCAGCCACAAATTCGCGGGTTGCAAGCCAGAGCGCGGTAGCCGCGCCCTCTTCAACAGAGCGTGGTGCATCAGGGCCACCCATATCGGTGCGCGTGTGATTGGGGCAGACCGCGTCAACGAGAATTCCTCTACCGCCGAGTCCAGTCTCGTGAGCGAGATTTCGGACCAGCGCATTAACTCCGGCTTTGGAGATTCGATATGGCGCCAATCCACCAGCATTACCCGGCCCGCTCATACGCCCGAGACACGCAGAATAGATAATTACTCGGCCGCTTCGACGCTCTGCCATGGCTGGAACAATCGTATTGACAATGACGAAAGTCGCATCAAGATTGATCGTCATTACTCGACGCCATTCTTCTGTTGTCGTGCGAAGTGTCTTAGACATCTTCTCACTCATTACTCCGTGTGCAAGAAGGAGCACGTCAGGTGTGCCAAAGGTTGATGCCATCTCTTCAAAGACAGAACGGGTTTGATCGAGATCTAAGAGATCGACGGCTCGAAAGTGTGCGCCAATCGCAGCTGCCTCACGTGCCAACAACTCTGCATTGCTCGCAATGAGAACTACTTCATAGCCACGTGCACGTAGATCTTTTGCATTCTGTAGTCCCATACCTCGTGAACCACCCGTGACAAACGCCAGCATTACCTGCTCACTTTCTCTTGAGTGCGCGAAGTGAACGTCGAATAGAGCGACGAAGTGCGCGAGTAGCCTTCTTCTCTTTCGAGGATGCCATCCAGATCAAGATGGGAATAAAAACAAGCATCGCGAAGAAGCCACCAAACCCTTGGAAGAAGAGGCCATTATTTACTCCACCTAGCATGGTTAAAATGCTAACTTGCTAACGAGCGTCGCGCTCGATGAAAGTAAGTTACTGCGCACTCTTGGGATGTGCGAAGAGAAAATCGATGAGATCTGCGCTAAAACTGGTGGAAAGCGCGGGAACGTGGCCAACGCCATTCATTCGCCAGAACTGAACTGAACTATTGCCAGAGCAGCCAGGATAAGAGATCAGGTCCGTCTCTCGGCCAATTACTTTTCGGTCGAGGTCGAGCGCAGCACGAGTGAGTTCGGGGGCAGAGCATTTTTCTTGATCTGCCCAAAACTGAATGGAAGTGAGTGCTCCAGCAATGTATTTGCCCATGATGTGATTCTGTTTATAGGTAACATCTTTTGTCCCCCACAGTTCAAGGACGCTAATCGGCGCGGTAGGTTTGCAGAGCGAAAGCTTGCCGAAATTGCCGCCCGCAATATCAACGACTGCAGCAATCCGATCTGAATGTGCGCAGGCCAACTCGTTCACCATAAATCCACCATTGGAATGTCCGATCACGTAGATCTGGTTCTGGTCCACGTTATAACTCTGGGATATTTGATCAATAACGCTCATGATGTAGGCATCATCATTGACTTTCGGAGTCTGGAAATCACAGCACTCCGGTGTCGCGTTCCAAAACCGCACGCCGTGAGAATCGGCCGTGCCATCAAGGGCAACATAGAGGAAGCCACGGGACTGCGCTAATGGCTCAAGTTTTAAATAATTCTCAAATTCTGAACCTGATTGATTAAAGCCATGGAGAGCGATCACTAGCGGCATCGAAACTGAGGCGTCGTAATTAGAAGGAAGATAGAGATTAAAGGGACGGCTACCGGGCAGTTGCACCGAGGCCGCTTGCGCTTGAACTCCGTTGATGGCAAGCACCACCCAAGCGAGGATCAGGGCGAGAACTCGTTTACGACCGTGCATTGGCAGAGCCTATAGAATGAGCGTGTGAAATACCTGCGGGCACTTCGGGTCAAACAGTGGAGTAAGAACGCTCTCGTTCTCGTCGCTCCGGTCGCAGCTGGTCACGTATTTGTCGCCGCAACACTTGCGAAAATTGCGATAGCTTTTATCGCTTTCTGTGCGATCTCCTCCGCGAGTTATCTGATCAATGACCTGCGCGATGTCGAGATTGACCGTAAAAATCCCGCTAAATCCAACCGCCCAATAGCATCGGGTGAACTCTCTTTTTCAAGCGCATACCTCCTTATTGGAGTAATGCTTGCTGGTTGTGTCGCGGCCTCGCTCTTTCTACCGATCGCATTTGGTTTAACAATCGCAACCTACTTCGTCATCACCTTGGCCTATTCCCTTGGTCTCAAGCGGGAACCGGTCCTAGAACTCATCATCGTCTCGTGTGGATTCGCATTACGTGCGATTGCCGGTGCAACAGCAACGCATACCCCAAGCTCTAAGTGGTTCTTGATGGTCTCGGTCTTTGCGCCACTTGTGATTGTCACGAGCAAGCGAATCTCCGAGTTAAAAAATGTCAGCTCGGAAAATCAACGACCAGTCCTGCGCCACTACACACCTCAGTTTTTGAACTTTCTCCTTTCAGTCGCAGCTGCGGTCACACTGACTTCCTACAGCCTCTGGGCTTTCTCACTGGTCGAAGCACACCCTTACGCCCAGATCTCGCTCATCTTCATCTGTATACAGCTCTTCCGCTATGTCTGGCTTGCCGAATCAGGTCGGGGCGAAGTACCAGAAGATCTCATCTTCAAAGATCCAATTTCGGTTGCCTGCATGTTCACCACAGCGACGCTGCTCATACTCTCGGTCTACGCCAAGGCATAACGATGGCACTCACAAGTGAGTTCGTAGGTTGGGGACGTGCGATCACCTCTCGCTCCGAACTCGTTACGCCCGAGCAGATCTCTACGCTCGCTGCAGTGGTTAACTCAAGCACCCATCGTGGTTCTTTGCCGATTGGATTACATCGATCCTATGGTGACACGGCGCTCAACTCTGGTGGTCAATTAATTAGTCTGGCTTCATTCAAACACTGCGCACTTCATCTCGATGCGGGCTTTGCAACAGTAGGAGCCGGCCTCACAATCCGAGAGCTCGAATCGATCACGCTCCCCCATGGCTATATGCCACCAGTGGTTCCTGGAACTGGATTTGTGACGATCGGCGGGGCGATCGCAGCGGATATTCATGGCAAGTCTCATCATCTGACTGGAAGTTTTGGCAGCCAACTTCGCAGAATCAGAATTCTGCTCTCGAGTGGCGAAACGGTAGAACTATTCCCCATTGGTGAGAGCGCAGAATTTTATTGGGCAACTGTTGGTGGACTGGGGTTGACCGGCGTCATTCTTGAAGCCGATATCAACCTGGTGAATATCGGTGGAAATAGCGTTGAAGTCGCTGAGGTACGGGCCAAGGATTTAGATCACGTCATGAGCGAGTTGGTTGCGGCAGATCGCTCCTTTGCTCACACAGTCGCCTGGCTCGATCTCTCCGGCAAATTTCTCGGTCGCGGTCGCGTTGGTAAGGCAAATTACAGCGAAAAGAAATTGGCGACGAAGAAAGCAGCTGATTCCGCCTCACTCACCTTCCCCAAAGTTCTTGAGCACAATTTCATCAATCACTATTCCGTCCGAGCATTTAATGAGCTCTGGTTTCGTAAGCCACTTGATAGCGGAATCGCTTCGATCTCCAACTACATGCATCCACTCGATGGCGTTCAATCCTGGAATCGCATGTATGGCAAGGCTGGTTTCATCCAATACCAATGCGTGATTCCAGATGGCAAAGAAGAGCTGCTTGTTGAATTTTTAGAGCGTGCCAAGCAGATTCGCGCCGCTTCATTCCTGACCGTGCTCAAGCGTTTTGGTGAAGCAAACCAAGCGCCGCTGAGTTTTCCTATCCAAGGCTGGACCTTGGCGGTTGATTTTCCGGTCGGGATTCCTGGTTTAGGAGCCATGCTTGCTGATTTTGATCAACGCGTTGCAAGC
>CAIZGZ010000037.1 GCA_903932695.1 uncultured Actinomycetes bacterium
AAATGGGGCGGTCGGCTCGCTGACCACTGGATTGCGCTCACATGTCATTGAACGGGTGGGGCCGATGGTCCCGCTGCGCCTCTTTGTCCCGGGCTACGCGCTCGCGCTCTTACTCGTCGATCGGAGCCATGGCGCGGCTCTCCTCATTTTCTGCTCTGGGGTGCTGGGAGCTACCGCTCCACCGATTAATCTCTCGGTTCGGCCAATGTGGAAGACCGCTGTCCCCGAAGAGCAATACCGAACCGCAGTTGCGATTGATACCGCTTCTCTCAACGTTGGCGTCATCCTCGGTCCACCTCTCGTCACCGTACTGGCACTCTCCCGCCACCCATCTTCAGCGCTCAGCGTTGCCGCTGGTTTGATCTTGGTCGGTGGAATCTCACTCTCACTCCTTTCTTTCACCAAGAGTTGGATTCCTGAGAAGAAGATCGAAGGCGCCCCGAGCCTCTTCCGCTCACCCGCTATGCGGTTATTACTCCTTGAGGCCGCGGTCATGGGACTCGCTAACGGCAACTTTCAAATTGGCATTCCAGCGATTAGCACACTCCACCAGCAGCCCCACTTTGCCGGATATGCCTTTGGTATTAGCGCTGCGACCTCGATCTTCGGCAGCCTGCTTGCCGGGACGTTAGGTCGACACATTCTTCCGGTCCATGGCTTTCGAGTGATCTACTTTTTCTGGTTCTTCTCAAGCCTGCCATTAATCTTTGTTAATCCAGGGTGGGGCTTACTCTCCGCCTGTGCGCTCTTTGGATTTATTGGTGGCGCAGAACAGGTCTTCTACCTTGAGATGCTGGAGTTTGTTCGTCCGGTCGGAAGCGCGGTTTCGGCGCTTGGTTGGATCTGGACCACCGAAGGAAGTTTTGCCGCAATCGGTCAGAGCTCTGGCGGATACACCTCGCAGCACTTCTCACCTCACGCCTGTTTTGCGCTCACCGCAGCTTTGATGGGCCTTGGCCTATTGATGATTAATTTTGGAAGAAAGCGGTTAGTGAGCAGCGTTATCCCAGCTTGACCCGATTCCAATATTGACGGCAAGCGGAAGGGCAAGTTTAACTGCGCTCTCCATCTCGCGTTTCACCAGCGCTCGAAGTTCTTCCGACTCCCCTGGATATATTTCAAAGATCAATTCATCGTGGACTTGAAGGAGAAGGCGTGATTGCAACTTCGCTTTGCTCATCGCGGAGACCACATTGAGCATGGCTACCTTGATGATGTCTGCTGCAGAGCCTTGGATTGGTGCGTTGAGCGCCATGCGCTCCGCAACTTCTCTCCGTTGTCGATTATCGCTCGTCAGATCCGGCAGGTAACGCCGGCGACCAAGGATCGTCTCGGTATAACCTCGCTCGCGAGCTTCATTCACCACCGATTGGAGATAGCTTTGAATTCCACCAAATCGCTCAAAGTATTGGTTCATCAGTGTCTGCGCTTGGCTCGGCGAGAGATTGAGTTGTTGCGAGAGGCCAAAGGCAGATAGTCCATAAGCCAAGCCATACGACATCGCCTTAATCTGTCGACGCATCTCTGGATCAACCTCTGTTGCTTCAACCCCAAATACCTGCGAAGCGACGGTCGAATGAAGATCTTCACCGCTCTTAAATGCCGCAATCAATCCAGCGTCCTGCGAGAGATGAGCCATGATGCGCATTTCGATCTGACTGTAATCCGCAGTCAATAAGTTTTCGAAGGGTGGTTGCGTCACAAAGCAATCACGAATCCGGCGACCTTCCTCGGTTCGAACCGGGATATTTTGCAAGTTCGGATCGGTGGATGAGAGTCGACCTGTCGCTGTCACCGTTTGCTGGAAAGTAGTGTGAATCCGGCCATCGGCTGCGATGGCTGAGCGCAACCCATCAACAGTTGTGAGAAGTTTGCTCGTCTCACGGATTCGCAACAGGTGCTTGAGCACTGGGTGCTCAGTCTTCACGAAAAGCTCTTCCAAGCTCTCCGCATCTGTCGTATACCCAGTCTTAATCTTCTTCGTCTTAGGCAATTTCAAGTCATCAAAGAGGACAACTTGCAACTGTTTTGGTGAAGCAATATTGAACTCGCGACCAACAATCTGATGCGCAGCATGCGTTTGAGAATTGACTTCTGAGGTAAAAAATTCTCGAAGCTCATCCAGCTTCTTGCTATCGACTGCGATACCGGTCTGTTCTAGTTCGCTGAGCGCAAACATGGTCGGCAACTCTAATTCTTCGAGGAGTTTTCCAAGCTCGCGGTCAGCGAGTTCGCTTCGTAAAATCGGTTCAAGCTCGAAGATCACACCGGCATAAGCAGCATTGAGGGTAGAGAAGAGATCATCACCGCTGGCTTGGATCTCACGGCCTAAGAATCGTTCGGCAAGATCCCCAAGTTCTAGATTTCTGCCTCCAGGGTTAATGAGATATGCGGCGAGCTCGGTATCAAAGGTAATTCCAGATATCGGCGCCGTACGGAGCGCACTCTTGGCGCGATGGAGAAATTTTGGAGTGGAGCTTTCAAGCAACCACTGAGGAGCAGGTTCATGACAGAGGTAGATCAGGTCGGCGCTCGTCGCTACAGCGAATGGACCCTCGCGTAGTGGCGCTTCGCTATATAACGCGATGGGACCGGTATGACTAGCGAGAACCTTCTTTAACTCGATCGCAGTCGATTCGATAATCGTTACATCCCTGCTCGTTCCGACCATTGAGCCACTCTCATCGGCAGGATTCACTCCGGTCGCGCTTTTCGCGAGAGCATGAATCTTCTCTTTGAGCGCCTTGATCTCCAGCGACCCCAAGAGTGCATCGATCTTTGCTAGATCCGGCCCACTCCAGGCGAGTGAATCGATGTCGCTGCTGAGCTCCACATCATGACGAAGGGCGGTGAGTTCACGGTTGAGTCGAACCGATTCGGTATGCGCACGGAAATTCTCGCCGGCCTTTCCGGGAATCTGCTCGGCATTGGCAAGCAGCTCTTCGAGTGATCCATATTCTTGAATCCACTTGGTCGCGGTCTTCTCCCCCACACCCGGCACCGAAGGCAGGTTGTCGGATGGATCACCGCGCAAAGCGGCGAAATCTGGATATTGGGCTGGAGTAAGTCCGTACTTCTCGAGCACCGCCTCCGGTGTCATTCTCGCTAATTCACCAACTCCGCGCTTGGGATAGAGAACCGTGATTGAAGGCGTGATCAACTGGAAGGAATCGCGATCTCCCGTACTGATTAAGACCTCATAGCCCTCACGC
>CAIZGZ010000038.1 GCA_903932695.1 uncultured Actinomycetes bacterium
ATTTAAATATCCTCCCGTAGAAGTCACGACAAAGTTATTGGATATCAAGGTGAGTGTCGGCCGTACTGGCAGGGTTACCCCGTTCGCGTTTATGGAACCAGTAGTAGTTGCCGGCTCGACCGTCTCCAATGCAACACTTCACAATCAAGCCGAAGTTTTACGTAAGGGGATCTTGATTGGTGACACCGTCATCATTCGCAAAGCAGGAGATGTCATTCCCGAAGTTGTTGGTCCGATCGTTGAGAAGCGCACAGGCGAAGAGCATGCGTTTGTCATGCCGACAAAATGCCCAGACTGTGGCACCGCGCTTCGAGCAATGAGCGAAGGTGATATCGATCTTCGGTGCCCTAATGCGCGCTCTTGCCCGGCGCAATTGCGAGAGCGCCTTTATTACATCGGCTCTCGATCGGCGCTCGACATTGATGTACTTGGATACGAAGCGGCATCCGCCCTGTTGCAATCGGGATTGGTCGAGGATGAGGGTGATCTCTTCGCGCTCACCGGCAACGATCTTCTTCGCTCGGAGTTCTTCATAAAGAAAGATGGCACGCTCGGCGCACAAGCAGAGAAGTTTCTCACAGCTCTAAATTCTGCAAAATCCAGCCCGCTCTGGCGTATCTTGGTTGCACTTTCGATTCGCCACGTTGGCCCAACCGCTGCTACGAGTTTGGCAAATACTTTTGGCTCACTCGATGCGATTGCTGCTGCCTCGCTCGAGGAGTTGGCGGCGATTGATGGCGTGGGGGATGTGATCGCAGAATCGATCATCGAATGGTTTGAGGTTGATTGGCATCAAGAGATTATCCGTAAGTGGCGAACGGCTGGTGTGAGCTTCGATATTGCGCCAAAGAGCACTGCGCCAGCAACTTTAGCCGGATTGACCATTGTGGTGACCGGATCGCTGACCGCTTTTACCCGTGATGGGGTAGATGAAGCGATCATCGCTCATGGCGGTAAGGCTGGCTCATCGGTCTCCAAGAAGACAAGTTATGTCGTGGTTGGCGATGCCCCTGGATCTAAGGCGGCGAAGGCCGAGGAGCTAGGAGTTCGGATTTTGAATGAAGCAGAATTCCTTCAATTGCTCGCTAGTGGGCCGGATGGGTTAAAGTAGGAACATGTTGAACATCACCCGTGCAACCCACTTTTTGGCCGAAGGTCACATCGTTCGCCACGAGCCAGCTTCACCTGTCTTCTTTGGCGTCTTTGCCTTTGGCGTCCTCGCGGCACTGCTTTATCTCGTGCTTCGTTTAGATCGGGATTAAGACCATCTCAAAAGTCGCAATTCTTGGCGGTACTTTTGATCCAATTCATCGTGGACATCTCCACATCATTGAATCGATAGCCAACCAATTTGATTCCGTGATGGTGATGCCCGCCGGTAATCCCTATATGCGAGGCGATGCGCCGGTCGCCAATGGTTTCGATCGCGTCGAGATGTGTGCACGTGCTCTTGAGGATCTCCCAGAATATTTGCAAGAGAAAGTTGTACTCACCGACCTAGAAGTTCGTCGCGAAGGGCCAACCTACGCGATCGATACGCTCAATGCTCTCAAACCATTTTTCCCGAAAGATACCTTCACCTTGATTTTGGGTAGCGATGCCGCGGCAAACTTTGATTCCTGGCATAAAGCTGCCGAACTAAAGAAATTGGTAGAGATACTCGTCGTCAAGCGACCAGGAGTTGTCGCAAGCTCTTCTTCAAATAAATCTCACTATCCAGAGATTGAGATCGACGCTCTGGATATCTCGGCCACTGCAGTGCGCCAAGTCCTCGCCTCGGGCCAGGATGCTTCACCATATATTTCCGATTCAGTGCTGGACTACATCAAGGAGCGTGGGCTTTATGGCTGCAAGTGAGAAAGTACGTGCCATTACCCAAGTAGCGGCCGAAGCGATCGCTGAGAAATTGGGAACCGATATCGTCGCGATCGATATGACAGATCAGATGGTTCTCTCTGAGGTATTCCTCATTGCAACTGGTGCCTCTGAGCCGCAGGTTGAGGCGATTGCCGACGAAGTCTTTAAGAAGCTCGCCGAGATCGGGGAGAAGCCGATTCGTAAAGAGGGTAAGGGTCAATGGGTCCTGCTCGATTACTCCGATTTAGTTGTCCATATCCAGACCACCGAACTTCGCAACTATTACATGCTCGATCGCTTATGGAATGACTGCCCGCGCCTGCCATTGGAGATTTCGGAGCAGCGCTAGTCATTTTTAGGTATTAAGATAAGCAACTGATTTACCCAGAAATTGGGGCTGTGGCGCAGCTGGTAGCGCACCTGCATGGCATGCAGGGGGTCAGGGGTTCAAGTCCCCTCAGCTCCACAAGATACGATTGGCCCATGCATGAGGCCTATGACTTTGCCGCTATTCAAGAGAAGTGGCTCCCTATTTGGGATCAGATCGAACCATTTAAATCTGGTCGAGTCGATGATCCACGGCCAAAGAAGTATGTCCTTGATATGTTCCCGTACCCATCGGGCGATCTCCATATGGGTCACGCTGAGGCGTATGCGCTCGGTGATGTCATAGCCCGCTACTGGGTACAAAAAGGTTTCAATGTCATGCACCCGATCGGCTGGGATTCATTTGGTCTACCTGCCGAAAATGCTGCCATTAAGCGCGGGTCGGATCCTCGAGCATGGACTTATGAAAACATTGCAATCCAGAAGGCGTCGATGCGCCGCTATGCCTGCTCCTTTGACTGGGATCGCACTCTTCACACCTCGGATCCCGAGTACTACAAGTGGAATCAATGGTTATTTCTTGAGCTCTATAAAAAGGGCTTGGCGTATCGCAAAGATTCTGCGGTTAACTGGTGTCCAAGTTGCCAGACCGTTCTAGCGAATGAGCAAGTTGTCGCCGGCTTGTGCGAACGTTGTGACAGCGTTGCAACAAAGAAGAAGTTAAACCAGTGGTACTTGAAGATTACTGATTATGCAGATCGTCTGCTCGATGACATGGACCAACTTGAAGGTGCATGGCCTGAGAAAGTTTTGATGATGCAGCGCAACTGGATTGGTCGCTCGCAAGGCGCAGAAGTTTCCTTTGAAATTGAAGGTCGCACCGAACCGGTCACCATTTACACAACTCGACCAGATACTTTGCATGGTGCAACATTTATGGTTGTCGCAGTCGATAGCGCTCTCGCTGCCGAACTCGTTGCGGGTTCTGCTGTAGAGGGAGCCTTTAGCACGTACTTAGAACAGACCAAGGCTGCGAGCGATATTGATCGACTCGCAACCGATCGCCCCAAGAGTGGCGTCTTTCTCGAGCGTTATGCGATCAATCCTGTTACTGGCGCGCGTATTCCGATCTGGGCAAGTGATTATGTCTTGGCCGATTACGGTACCGGCGCGATTATGGCGGTACCTGCTCACGATCAACGCGACCTTGATTTTGCTCGCGCGATGAACCTTGAGATCAAGGTCGTCGTCGCGACCGATGATGAAGACCCTGCTACATCAGGAGTAGCTGCTACCGGCAACGGCACTTTGATTAACTCGGGCTCTCTCAACGACCTCACCAAAGATGAAGCAATAGCTGCGATTACCGCAGAGCTTGAGGCAAAGGGCCTTGGCAAGAGTGCTAAGAATTATCGTCTTCGTGATTGGCTGATCTCACGGCA
>CAIZGZ010000039.1 GCA_903932695.1 uncultured Actinomycetes bacterium
CCGGGCACATGATTCTGCGAGAAATCGTAGGCGACTGCTTGGCCGCGGCTAGACATCAACGGGATGATGTTGGTACCAAGATCGTGCTTACTGCTCTCGTTGCGAGAATCCTCAATCAGGGTCGACTCCATCACCTTGCGAGTGAAGATGTAGTTACCCATCGAGATTAACGCCCACTCTTCGTCGCCAGGAATTCCTGGTGGATTGGCAGGCTTCTCGTGAAATGCTTTGATGGTGATGCCATCTGGTTCGAGTTCGATCACACCAAATTCGGTTGCGCTTTCGCGCTTCACGCGAATCGCAGCAACAGTAACGCCGGCACCGGTCTCTTTGTGGAACTCAAACATCTGATCTGGATCCATGCGATAGACGTGATCGGCACCGAAGACAAGCACGAACATCGGATCTTCATCGTGAATCAAATTAAAGTTTTGCAAAATTGCATCTGCACTACCGGTGTACCAACGTTCACCTAAGCGTTGTTGTGCTGGAACAGTGGTGACATAGTTATTGGTGAGTGATGACATGCGCCATGTGGTTGTGATGTGGCGATCGAGTGAGTGCGATTTATATTGTGTGAGTACAGCGATCTTTCGCATATTGGCGTTGACGAGATTCGAGAGGACGAAATCAATCAGTCGATAGGCGCCACCAAATGGCACAGCTGGCTTGGCGCGGTCGCGGGTAAGTGGCATTAAGCGCTTACCTTCACCGCCCGCCAGTACGAGTGAGATTAAATCATCGCGTTTGCCCATGGGCTAACGCTAGCGAATTTCGGCGCGTAAGATAAGAGCATGGCGGATCAATTAAAGGTTGGGCTTGTCACCAAAGAGTGGCCGCCTTTTATCTATGGCGGTGCCGGCGTTCACGTGAAATACCTGACGCAATCGTTACGCCGTTATATCGATGTCGACGTTCACTGCTTTGGCGAGCCACGCACCGATGCCACTGCGTATCCAACCTCCGCCGCCGATAGCCAGCTCAATCCTGCGATGCAAGCGCTGATCACCGATGCCCAGATCGCAGATCACCTTGGTGGGGTCCAGATCGTGCATAGCCATACCTGGTATGCCAACATGGCCGGCCACTTCGCCAAACTTCTGCATGGCACACCGCACGTTATTACCGCCCACTCACTTGAACCGGATCGTCCCTGGAAAGCCGAACAGATCGGTGGCGGTTATCAGATCTCATCATGGGCTGAACGCACGGCATATGAAAGCGCAGATGCAATCATCGCCGTCTCCCAAGGAATGCGGCGCGATGTATTGCGCGCTTACCCAAAGCTCGACCCAGCCAAAGTTCATGCGATTTTAAATGGCATCGATACCGAGCAATACGCACCAAAGCCAGATCAAGCTACGTTAGATAAATATGGAATCAGTGGCCACTACGCAATCTTCGTCGGTCGCATCACTCGCCAGAAAGGTTTGGCGCATCTGCTCAAAGCTTGGCAGAACGTTGATCCCTCACACGGTCTTGTGCTCTTAGCTGGCAGTCCGGATGAACCGACAATTGGCGCCGAAGTCGAAGCCGCAATCACCGAATTGCACCGCACTCGCCCCAACGTCTGGTGGGTCAAAGAGATGGCGCCACAGAACGATGTGATCTCGCTCCTCTCCTCCGCCGATCTCTTTATCTGCCCTTCGATCTATGAGCCACTAGGAATCGTGAACTTAGAGGCGATGGCCTGTGAGACTGCGGTGTTGGCATCGGATGTTGGCGGTATCCCAGAAGTTGTCGCCGATGGTCTTACCGGCGAATTAATTCACTACGCCGGAGCGAGCGAACATGCCGATTTTGAGAAACAACTCACTGCCAAAATCAACGAATTGATGTCAGATCGCGATCGCCTAGCGAAATATGGAAAGGCCGGTCGAGTACGAGCGATCGATCAATTTAGTTGGGATGCAATTGCGCAAGAGACGGTTGCGCTCTATCGCTCTCTTCTTAAATAAATTTTTTCGCTATTAACTAGCGATTAGCGAGCCAGACCTGCAAAACATGGGGCGGCAGTACGACCGTCTCCCCTGGCTTTGCCAGTAGTGGCTGATAGGCCAAGACATTTTCCGAGGAATCAAAGACCGACCGGAAGACCGTTCCGTACGCCTCTGGCGGCAAGATAAATTCGCGTGCTTCTGAGTGATTGTTGAGCAAGACCAAGAGCCCCTGGTCCTCGGTCGCCTCAACGTACATTCCAAGCGTATGCGCATCGGGTTTGGTCCAGCCTTCGGCGTTCATCTCG
>CAIZGZ010000040.1 GCA_903932695.1 uncultured Actinomycetes bacterium
TGCAAAGGTCTCAGATGCGAGTACTGATACGCCACCGATTCCATCGCCACCGGTCTTGGCACCAAAGAGAACGACAAGATTGCCGGTGCCGTGAGCTGTCGCCAACTTAATGTCGGAGTGCTTCATGACGCCTACGCAGAGAGCATTAACCAGTGGGTTTCCGGCATAGGTCTCATCGAAGACGACTTCGCCGCCGATATTAGGAAGTCCTAGGCAGTTTCCGTAGCCACCAACGCCAGCAACGATGCCAGGAAGAACTCGGCGAGTATCTACGGCATCCGCCGGACCAAATCGGAGCGGATCCATCACGGCGATTGGGCGAGCACCCATCGTCAAAATGTCGCGAACGATTCCACCAACACCTGTAGCGGCGCCTTGGTAAGGCTCGACAAACGAGGGGTGGTTATGAGATTCGATCTTAAAGGTAACTGCATAACCCTGGCCGATATCTACTACGCCAGCGTTCTCGCCAATACCAACGAGCAGAGCATCGCTCTTCACTGCCTTCTCGCCAAATTGCTTGAGGTGAATTTTGGATGATTTGTACGAGCAGTGTTCAGACCACATCACCGAATACATCGCAAGTTCGGAGGAGGTTGGACGACGACCCAAGATCTGGCGAATGTTTTGGTACTCATCCTCTTTCAGACCGAGTTCACGCCATGGTTGTGGCTGGTCTGGAGTTGATTGCGCGAGTGAAACGGTATCGAGTGACATTAGCGGCTCACCAAACTTTGTAGGATCGATGTGAAAAATGTTAAGCCATCTTCGCCCGGGCCAGTGAGCGATTCAATCGCTTGCTCTGGGTGAGGCATGACGCCAACAACATTGCCACGAGCATTACTAATGCCCGCAATATTGTTCTGTGAACCATTTGGATTTTTATCGGCATAACGAAGAACGATGCGTCCTTCGCCTTCAAGTTCAGCCAGAGTCTGACTACTTGCCTGGAACGAGCCCTCACCATTTTTAATCGGAACGACGATGCGCTGACCTTTGGTGTAGCCGTTAGTCCATGGCGTTGCGGTGTTCTCAACCGTCAGAGCTTGGTCGGTGCAGACAAAATGAAGATCTTGATTGCGAATCAAGGCGCCGGGAAGCAGGTGTGACTCGGTCAGAATTTGAAATCCGTTACAGATGCCAAGCACCGGAAAGCCATGCTCTGCAGCGACAATGATCGAAGACATGATGGGAGCAAAACGAGAGATCGCGCCACAACGTAAGTAGTCGCCGTACGAGAATCCACCTGGCAGAACTACTGCTTGCACTTCCTTGAGATCATCACTGGCATGAAAGAGTGGGACCGGCTCGCCACCAGCTAGGCGAATCGCACGAAGCGCAGATGTGTCATCGAGTGAACCCGGAAAGGTGACAACACCAATACGCATTACTTCTCAACCTTTACGACGAAGGTTTCAATGACCGGATTCGAGAGCAACTTCTCTGCCGCCTCTTCTACCTCTGCGAGTTGGGCATGTGTTGGCTCACCATCGACAACGATCTCAAAGCGCTTACCTTGGCGAACTGACTTCGCGAAGGTGAAGCCCAGGCGAGGCAGAGCAGAAGCAACCGCCTGTCCTTGGGGATCTAAAATTTCGGGCTTCAACATAACTTCAACGATGATGGTGGCCATTAGATCGTCCTTCCAGTCAGCAGTGTGTAGGCAGATGTGTAACGCTCTTGGGTCTTCTCTACTACCTCGCGAGGTAGCTCTGGTGGGGTGCTCTTGCGATCCCATCCTGATTGCAATAACCAATCTCGGACAAATTGCTTGTCATACGAAGCTTGGGTTCTGCCAGGTTGCCAGGTATCGGCCGACCAGAAACGTGAAGAATCGGGGGTCAAGGCCTCATCGCCTAAGCAGATCTTACCCTCGTTATCGCGACCGAATTCAAACTTAGTATCGGCCAGAATAATTCCGCGAGTGGCGGCGTAATCATGCGCCATCCCATAGAGCTCAAGAGTCAGTGCACGCAGCGTGCTGGCATCTTCTTCACCGATGATCGAGGCCGACCGTTCGTACGAGATATTCTCGTCATGATCGCCCATCTCCGCCTTCGTCGCTGGCGTGAAGATTGATGCTTCGAGCTTTGAACCGTCGAGCAAGCCCGATGGCAGCACAATCCCGGTCACCGAACCCGATTGCTGATATTCAACCCAGCCAGAGCCGGTGAGATAGCCACGGGCTACACATTCGATGGGAAACATCTCGAGCGGTTTAACGATCACGGCTCGACCAGCGACTACAGCTGGAACATCGGTCGAGAGTAGGTGATTGGGAACGCTATCGGCAAACATCTCAAACCAGAAGAGCGAGAGCTTTGTGAGTAGCTCGCCTTTACCAGGAATCGTGGTGGGCAAGATGTAATCGAAGGCAGAGATTCGATCAGAGGCTACTAACAAGAGTTCACCGCGATCGTTGGTGTAGAGATCGCGAACCTTGCCGCTGCGTTGGTGATCCCAACCAGGGACGTCAATAACCTCGTAAGCGCTCATTGTCTTTAGCGAATCGATCCTGGGCGATACTGCGCCGCACCAGTATGAAGAGCAGCAATTGCCTGCACGCGCGCAATGACGCGAGCGGTTTGTTCGCGCGCATCACCAGTGAACTCAAGTGGCTCTGAGAGTAGGGCTTCTAACGCAGCGCGATCAAGCGGAATACGGTGATCAGCTGCTAGTGCATCAAGCATTGAGTTTGGCTTGCCTTCGCGAATTCCGAGTGCGGCGGCTACTGCGTGTTCTTTGATTGCTTCGTGTGCGACTTCGCGGCCCACACCAGCCTTGACCGCTGCGACCAAGATCTTGGTGCTCGCGAGGAATGGCAAGAATCGCA
>CAIZGZ010000041.1 GCA_903932695.1 uncultured Actinomycetes bacterium
AGAGCCGCGCCATGGCTCCGATCGACGAGTAAGAGCGCGAGCGCGTAGCCCGGGACAAAGAGGCGCAGCGGGACCATCGGCCCCACCCGTTCAATGACATGTGAGCGCAATCCAGTGGTCAGCGAGCCGACCGCCCCATTTACCCCGGCGGCTAGCCCAGCCAGCGCAATCGAATGGGTATCGGAGTGGACCTTGAAATAGAGCCCCAGACCAACCATGCCGTAGGCCAGTCGAGCGGGAAATGCAGCCAAAATCATGGCCCGAGCCCTGGGATTCCGAAGGATCTCCAGGTAATGACGCATTATTGGATTCTAGCCTTTTCTTGTAACCTTGGGACTTCGCACGCCGTGCGAGATTTACGTCCTACTACTTTCTATCCCATCGGAGCATCACACTTGTCTAGCAACCACGCAGTAAACGATATTGGCTCAGCAGAAGATTTCCTTGCCGCAATTGAAGGCACAATCAAGAATTTCAATGATGGAGATTTGGTCTCTGGAATCGTTGTCCAGATTGACCGCGAAGAAGTTCTTCTCGACATTGGTTATAAAACAGAAGGTGTTATTCCTTCACGCGAACTCTCTATTCGCCACGATGTAGATCCTTCCGAACTCGTCAAAGTTGGCGATCGCGTTGAAGCTCTCGTGATGCAGAAGGAAGATAAAGAAGGTCGCTTGATCCTCTCTAAGAAGCGTGCTCAATACGAGCGTGCCTGGGGCGAGATCGAAGGCAAGAAGGAGCGCGACGAGGTCGTTACTGGTTTGGTCATCGAAGTTGTTAAGGGTGGCTTGATCGTCGATATCGGACTTCGCGGATTCTTGCCAGCATCACTCGTTGAGATGCGTCGCGTGCGCGATCTCACTCCGTACATCGGTAAGGAAGTTGAGTGCCGCATTATCGAACTCGATAAGAACCGCAACAACGTTGTTCTCTCACGTCGTGCTTATCTCGAGCAGACACAATCAGAGTCTCGCACCACATTCCTTAACCAGCTTACAAAGGGCCAGGTTCGTACCGGCGTTGTTTCATCGATCGTTAACTTCGGTGCGTTCGTTGATCTTGGTGGTGTAGATGGTCTCGTACACGTCTCTGAACTCTCATGGAAGCACATCGATCACCCATCAGAGGTTGTCGAAGTTGGCGATGAAGTTACTGTCGAAGTTCTCGAAGTTGATTTCGAGCGCGAGCGTGTCTCACTCTCACTTAAGGCAACCCAGGAAGATCCATGGCAGGCATTTGCTCGCACACATGCGATCAACCAAGTTGTTCCAGGTGAAGTCACCAAGCTCGTTCCATTCGGCGCATTTATCCGCGTATTCGAAGGAATCGAAGGCCTTGTTCACATCTCAGAGTTGGCAGAACGCCACGTTGAGATCCCAGAGCAGGTTGTTCAAGTGGGCGATGAGTTGTTCGTCAAGATCATCGATATCGATCTCGAGCGTCGTCGCATCTCACTCTCATTGAAGCAAGCCAATGAAGGCCACGAAGTAGAGATCGAAGCATTCGACCCTACTCAATACGGTATGCCTGCTCGCTACGATGCAGAAGGTAACTTCATCTATCCAGAAGGCTTCGATGCTGACTCACAAGAGTGGCGTCCTGGCTTTGAAGCGCAACGCGAAGAGTGGGAGCGTCAATACGCTGAAGCTCAAGCTCGCTTCCTTGCTCACAAGAAGCAGAAGGCAGAAGCAAAGGCTGCAGATTTGGCCGCAGATAGTGCGGTTGAGTCAGCAGAGGTTGCCGAATAAGCCTCAGTCTCTAGCGTTAAAGGCCCTGACTTCGGTCGGGGCCTTTTTCTTTCCAGTATCGTGAATCCGATCGATCGGTAATGCATGCCCGAAACTAACTAGATAGGCTTCTCATGTGCGCGATCTCCTGGAAGTTGGCTTAACGGGTGGGATTGGCTCGGGAAAATCCCTCGTAGTCGACTACTTCGCTCGACTAGGCGCGGCCACCATTAATTTTGATCTCGTCGCTCGGGAAGTGATTGCCCGCGGCAGCGAGGGCTTTGACCGAGTACTCGCTCGGTTTGGCGATGAGATTCTCACCGGAGGTGAGATTAACCGAGCCGCACTTGCAGCACTCATCTTCGATGACCGAGCTGCTCGCGCGGATCTTGAATCGATTATTCACCCGCTCGTTCGGGCTGCGTATGCAGACTTCTGTAGTGTCCAGGCGCCGCACACGATCGTCGTGGCAGAGATCCCGTTGTTGGTCGAATCAACCTACGACTACACCTTTGATCGAGTCATCACCATTAGTGCTGATCTGGCGATCCGAAAAGAGCGGCTCGCCGCTCGGGGGATGAGCGCAGCACAGATTGAGGCACGGATCACTGCCCAGGGAACGGATCCTGAGCGTGAGGCACGAGCAGATTTCGTTATTCACAACAACGGCGATATCGATTCGCTCTTGCGAAATGTCGAGCAGATCTTTGCCGCTCTTGTGGAATTGAATTCAGGTAAGAACTGATGCGTCCAGTTACCGATCTGCAACGCAAAGTTCAGCCCTTCCAAGTCATTAGCGAGTACGTCCCTTCGGGCGATCAGCCCACTGCGATCGCTGAACTGGCGGCGCGCATTGAGCGAGGCGATAACGATGTCGTACTCCTTGGCGCGACCGGAACCGGTAAATCCGCAACGACCGCTTGGTTGATCGAGAAGTTGCAACGCCCGACCCTCGTTCTTGCACCTAACAAGACTTTGGCGGCTCAATTAGCGAATGAATTTCGAGAGCTCTTACCGAATAACGCAGTTGAATACTTCGTCTCGTACTACGACTACTACCAGCCTGAGGCATATGTACCTCAATCCGACACCTTCATTGAAAAAGATTCGTCGGTCAATGAAGAGGTGGAACGGCTACGTCACTCGGCAACAAACTCACTGTTGACTCGACGTGATGTGATCGTGGTGGCCACCGTCTCATGCATCTACGGCTTAGGTACCCCGCAAGAGTATGTCGATCGGATGATCAGACTTCGTGTCGGTGAAGAGATTGAGCGGAATCAATTGCTTCGGAAATTTGTCGACGTTCAATATAAGCGAAACGATATGGCCTTTGAGCGCGGCACCTTCAGAGTTCGTGGCGACACGATCGAAATTATTCCGATGTACGAAGAACATGCGATCCGAATCGAGATGTTTGGCGATGAGATCGAGAAGATTATGACGTTGCATCCTCTCACCGGTGAGATCATTAATGATGAGCAAGAGATGTATATCTTCCCGGCTTCTCACTACTCAGCGGGAACCGAGACGATGCACCGAGCAATGGCTGAGATTCAGAACGAGATGGAGGCTCAGGTTGCCGCCTTTGAACGTGCTGGGAAATTGCTCGAGGCTCAGCGGATACGAATGCGCACCACCTTCGATCTGGAGATGATTGGCCAGTTGGGATTTTGTTCCGGCATTGAAAATTACTCCAGGCAGATTGATGGTCGAGCTGCTGGATCTCCGCCTAACTGTCTGCTCGACTACTTCCCAGAGGATTTCTTGGTCGTGATTGATGAGTCTCACGTAACGGTTCCGCAGATTGGAGCGATGTTTGAAGGAGATGCCTCGCGCAAGCGAACTCTGGTTGAACATGGTTTTCGACTACCTAGCGCGCTTGATAATCGTCCGTTGCGCTTTGATGAATTTCTGGAACGAAAAGGCCAGACCGTGTATCTCTCCGCAACACCAGGAAAGTATGAGCTTGAGAAGGTCAACGGCGATGTCGTCGAACAGGTTATCCGACCTACTGGGCTGATCGACCCAGCAATTATCCTCAAGCCAATCAAGGGTCAGATCGATGATCTCGTTGGCGAGATTCGCTTGCGTGCCGAACGCAATGAGCGAGTCTTGGTAACAACGTTGACTAAAAAGATGTCGGAGGATTTGACCGATTATCTTTTGGGACTTGGCATCCGTGTTCGCTATCTTCACTCTGAAGTCGACACTCTTCGCAGAGTGGAGCTATTACGTGAGTTGCGGTCTGGACAATATGACGTTCTGATCGGTATCAATCTGCTTCGCGAAGGATTGGATCTGCCCGAAGTCTCGCTCGTGGCCATCTTGGATGCCGACAAGCAGGGCTTCCTGCGTTCAGCAACCTCACTGATTCAGACAATCGGTCGTGCTGCCCGTAACGTATCGGGTGAAGTTCACATGTATGCCGACAGTATTACACCCGCTATGGCACAAGCGATCGATGAGACAAATCGACGTCGAGCTAAGCAAGTCGCCTACAACTTAGAGCACGGCATTGACCCACAACCACTTCGTAAGAAGATCGCAGATATTACCGATCTCATCACCAAAGAGGCCGAAGATAGTGAGTCGCTAGCAGCCTCCGCCAAGGGATCGAAAAAGTCACAGCAGCACTCGCAGAGCGCTGGCATCGTGATCCGCACGGCCAGAACACACTCGCTGCCGCGACAGGAGTTGCTCGCTCTCATAGAATCGCTCACGGAGCAGATGAAGAGCGCCGCTGCTGAGCTTCAATTCGAGCTCGCGGCCAGACTCCGCGACGAACTCCGAGAGTTAAAGCGTGAACTACGAGGCATGGAAGAGGCTGGAACATGAGCATCGATCGATTGATAATTCGCGGTGCGCGCGAACACAACCTCAAGGATGTCTCGCTCGATCTACCTCGCAACGCCTTGATCGTATTTACCGGACTCTCTGGTTCAGGAAAGTCATCACTCGCCTTCGACACCATCTTCGCCGAAGGCCAGCGCCGTTATGTCGAATCCCTCTCTGCCTACGCCCGCCAATTTCTTGGTCAGATGGATAAGCCTGATGTCGATTTCATTGAGGGTCTGTCGCCGGCAGTCTCGATCGATCAGAAGTCAACAAACCGCAATCCTCGCTCCACCGTAGGAACGATCACCGAGGTTTACGACTACCTCCGCCTGCTCTTTGCCCGTGCCGGTCGACCTCACTGCCCCAATTGCGGAAAGCCGATCGCCAGGCAGACGCCACAAAATATTGTCGATCAGATCCTTGAGATGAAGGAAGGGGTCAGGTTCCAAGTCTTAGCACCGGTTGTGCGAGAGCGAAAAGGGGAGTTCCTCGATCTCTTTACCGATTTCACAACTCAAGGTTTCTCCCGAGTTCGCGTCGATGGCGTTGTTTACTCGCTCACCGAAGTTCCCAAGTTAAAGAAACAAGAGAAGCATACGATTGAGGTAGTGGTTGATCGGTTAGCCGCTAAGAAAGAGTCAAAATCACGTATCACCGATTCGATTGAGACCGCTCTGAAGCTTGCGAGCGGCCTGGTCATCTTAGATTTCGTCGATGTGGCAGATGGGGATCCCGAAAAAGAGAAGGTATTCAGCGAGCACATGGCCTGCCACGACTGCGGCCTCTCCTTCGAAGAGTTAGAGCCTCGATCGTTCTCATTTAA
>CAIZGZ010000042.1 GCA_903932695.1 uncultured Actinomycetes bacterium
CGCACAAAGAAGAAGAGTGAGATCGGACCAACGAGAGAGGTGATGATCTCTTCTAGTTCTCGGCATTGATCCGCATTAAGGGCGGCGGCAAAATACATCGCAATCACGCCGGTGGTGATACCTCGAATCTTCAGTTGGACCGCAGCGCAGGTCTGCTCAGGGTTGAAACCAAAACCAGATTTATTGAGCTGGACGTATCGGATCTCATCATCGCGCTTGCGCCAGATCTCAGAAGGCTCGCTATTGCCGGTGGTAGAAGGGGCAAAGCCGTAATCTCCAAGAAAGACCAGGGCATCATCGCTGCGAAGTCCTGAGATGCGAACTTTGGTGACATTAAAAGGAAGGAGAAAATCGAGCGCGATGGCTCGAGCAACCTCATTGCCCGCCGGGTTATCGGTCAACAACGAAATGATGCGATTACAGACATCCCCGTGAATTTCACTGTGGACCTTGTGCATATCGATCTGGCTAGTGCCGATCATTCTTCTCCACCGTATCCGTTAAGTAAGTGCCCGTGGCAACAGCGCCACGGACATTCCTACTCGGAGTGGGTGAGTGGACCAGCGGCCCAACACCCGCCCCTCAACAAGTGAGGAGTAAGTCACTCAGAGCAGTATCTTGTCGGTTCACCGTAGAAATCCTCTCGATTTATGCTAAATGACTGGTCAATTAAGGGCTATCACCCCCACTTCTCACCTAAACCACCCCATCAACCCGGCCTAGAAAAATATTTTGGAAAAATCCCGATTTGGGGACAACATTTGGGCAACATCCGTGTCTTTACTTATAGAAGAACTATTTCTGCTCCCAAGAAGCAGAGAAACGCCGAGCAAAGGCAGAGAACAGAAGGAAGGAGGCAAGACCGTGGCTGATATGAACGAACTCCCAGTATCGCAGTGGTCCGTTGCCGACCTCTCTGCTCTCTACGCTGAGCAGCGCTCGTCTTTGACCCAACAGGCTCGCCGTATCTTGCGCTCAGACGCAGATGCCGCTGAGATCGTTCAGGAGTCATTCCTCAAGTTCATTTTGGCGGCGCCAGAGCTCGATACCCGTGATCGTGCGCTCGCTTACCTCCGCACCACCGTCAACAACCTCTGCCTCAACCAGATCCGCGCCACTGGCTCACGCCCTAACTTGGTCGCGATCGACTCCGATGCCTCCCAAGAGCGCCTCGATGAGCTCGCAGCTGAGGCTCACATCCCGTTCGACGCCACTTTGGCAGCTGCCGAGGATGCCTCGATCATCCGCGAAGCCCTTTCCCGCCTTTCCCAAGATCAGCGCACCGCGCTTGTCATGTGGGAGATGGAGGGTCGCACCACCGAAGAGATCGCTACCGCGCTCGATACCACCCCAGCGAACGTTCGCCACGTGGTTGCACGCTCACGCGCATCCTTCGTCCGCGTCCTTTCTGAGTGGATTATCGACGAAGAGACCGGCACCACCGCCCTTCAGGCGCTCTCGTCTTCGTACAAGAAGGCTGCCGAGCTCGCCAAGAAGTCCTCGAAGGTTGCTCTCTCACTCGTTCTGATGCTCGCCGCCTTCCTTGGCTTTAATACCCTCAAGGGTGGCCAGACTGCGCTTCACTCAGCTACCCAGAACCAGGCTCCAGCCGGTTCAACCCACGTTTCTGGATCTACCAGCGCATCAACACCTGCTCCAGCTGCCTCACCAGCAGATTTGGTCGCTAAGTTGGACACTCAGAGCCCAACTGTCGATGCGAAGATCCAAACCGGCCTCTTTGCAGGCCTAGGCGCCGATGGCGTCCCGACTGGTTTTACCGCCACTGATCTTTCAGGCGATACCGGTCGCATTATCGTTGGCTCCCCAATTCCACAGATCACACCAGATGGCGTGACCATGGATGCCCCAGCTACCTCTTACGACCCTAAGGCCGTAGGCGTGATAGTTGACCAGGTCATCACAGTGGATGGCTCGGGAACCACCTTCACCCCAACCCCAACAGTCGATCTGAATGGTGTTTGGGCGCCTCTCAACGTCAGTGCGGTAAGCACCGATATTGAGCGTCTTCCTAACGGAAACTACCTCGTTTCAAGCGTAATGGTCACTAATTCCCCAGTTTCGGGCGGTACTATTGCTCCTGTAAGCGATGGCGTGGCGGTCACGTCCACACCCACTTCTATCACTGTCCGACTTGAGTTAAACCCGGGCAAGACCAAGGTCTTGGCTGAGGCAATTCAGGTCGCGGCGAGTTCGAAACCTTCTAACCACTAACGGTCACTAGAAGATAACTACATAGGTTTCCGCTGCAATCCGGATATTGCAACGGAATAGAGATGAGTCAGCACGTGCGTCTCATCTCGTGGATCGAAAAGGTTCTCTCATTACCTATGAGAGGGCAGTTTTTATCCAAGCCGAGAGGGAGAAATTCTCACTTTCGACTGTTTTCTTGAAAGGAAACA
>CAIZGZ010000043.1 GCA_903932695.1 uncultured Actinomycetes bacterium
CTCCTTTGTGGTGTTCAAAACATTGACCTGATCGAAAATAGCTGCAGGGCAGCCATGGCTAACCGCCGCAATTTGGCCGGGTTGGGCTTTACCGCAGTTAAACGCGCCACCAAGGAGATAGGTGGATGGACCACCAACCGCTTTCATGGATCGCCAGAAATCTGTCGTCGTCGCTTGGTAAGCAACATCTTTTACTTGACCGACGATCTTGCCATTCTTAATGCGGTGGAATTGTTGACCAGTAAATTGGAAGTTATAGCGCTGCATATCGATCGACCAGGATTTGTCGCCTTTGATCATGATGCCATCTTCCACTTGCTCGATCAGCCCGGCTAAATCTGGGCCAGTTGGATTTGGCTGCAATGAGACATTGGGCATGCGCTGAATTGGGATATGGGAAGGCGAGTCGGCAAAGGCGCAACCGTTCGAGCGGTCACGACCAGCGCGTGCAGCAATACGTCGGTCTAATTGGTAACCGACGAGAACACCATCTTTAATAATGTCCCATTGTTGCGCAGCTACACCTTCATCATCAAAACCAACGGTGCTCAGTCCATGAGGAGTGATGCGATCACCCGTGACATTCATAAGTTCAGAGCCATACTGAAGTTTGCCAAGATTATCGATAGTGGCAAATGAGGTGCCGGCATAGTTGGCTTCGTAACCAAGCGCGCGATCTAACTCTGTAGCGTGGCCGATTGATTCGTGAATGGTGAGCCAAAGATTAGTTGGGTCAATCAAGAGGTCGTATCGGCCTGCTTCAACCGAAGGCGCGGCTACCTTCTCTGCAAGCAAGGTAGGTAATTCGTCGATCTCTGCATCCCAATCGTGGATCGAATTGCTCATCCATTCCCAGCCAAAGCCGGCAGGTTGGGCGAGGGTGCGCATTGACTCAAATCCAGAGTCGGTGATTGTGGTTGCAGTCAGTTCTGATTCGATTCGGACGCGTTGTTGAGTAGTGGATGTGCCGTAAGAATCTGCGTAGTGCTTCTGCTCTTTCACAAAGTGGGTTGAGGCAGCCGAGTAGTTGATCGCTGAAACTTTGAGAAGCTTGGAGCTCAAGCCAGCTAACCGCTCTACTTTTTCTTGATCACTGACGCTAAATGGATCGATCTCGTAATCACTCACCCAAGTGCGGTTGGCATAGACCGGTTCACTTGCGAGTGCGATCTCTTCAATAGAGAGGGGAGCGCTGGTCTTTGCCATCGCTACCGCAATCTTCGCTAGCTCCTGGGCCTTGGTTGGACTCATCTCTGGCGAGGAGGCAAAGCCCCATGCTCCGTTGACGATCACTCGCACTCCAACACCAGAGGTCGTGCTATCTGATTGGGTCTCAATTGCGATATCGCGCAGCGAGATAAAGCCGGTGCGAATTCGTTCGATGCGAACATCGACGTGAGTTGCACCCAAACTCTTGGCGGTGCTGATGGCGGCATCTGAGATGGCATCGAGCGGAAGGGCGAGAAAGTCAGGATCTACGGTTCTATTCACCCGCATACTGTATGCGAAAGGGCGAAAAAGGGTAGTGCCCTATTTCGCCAGTATTAAATGACTTTAGAGAGGAAGCTCTTCGTTCGCTCATGCTGTGGATTGCCGAGCACATCGGCCGGCTTGCCAGCTTCGACAACGACGCCGTTATCCATGAAGACGAGCGAGTCGGCAACTTCGCGTGCAAAGCCCATCTCGTGAGTCACGACCACCATGGTCATGCCAGATTGAGCAAGCTCCTTCATTACATCCAGAACTTCGCCAACGAGCTCTGGATCAAGCGCAGAGGTCGGCTCATCAAAGAGCATGAGCTTGGGCTTCATCGCTAGCGAGCGAGCGATTGCTACACGCTGTTGTTGGCCGCCAGAAAGGTGTGCTGGATAGTGAGCAGCCTTATCGCCCAACCCCACTCGCTCTAGCAACGCTTTACCCTCTTTGATGGCAAGATCTTTATCGATCTTTTGTACTCGGACCATGCCGGAGATGACATTCTCTAGCGCAGTCATATGTGGGAAGAGATTAAATTTCTGAAAGACCATGCCGATACCACTGCGTTGTTTGGCGGCTTCGGATGGCTTGAGCTCATGGAGTTTGCCGTTATGTTCACGATAGCCAACGATCACACCATCAACGCTCAGTCGTCCGCCATCAACGCGCTCGAGGTGGTTGATGCAACGAAGGAAGGTCGACTTACCAGAACCTGATGGGCCGATGAGACACATTACTTCGCCGCGATTTACTTCTAGCGTGATCCCTTTAAGGACATGGTTGGATCCGTACGACTTATTAATGTCGATCGCCTGGACCATTACTTTTTCACTCATGATTGAACTCCGATGAGCGGACTATGTCCTCGAGCAAAGCGCTTTTCGACAAAATACTGAACGAACATCAAGATCGTTGTGAAAAATAGGTACCAAGCGCACGCCACCATCAAGAGTGGAATCGGGTTGTAGATCTCGTCCGAAATGTTGCGAGTACGCGCATAGAGATCGGTGACAAGCGGAACCGCAGTGACGAGCGAGGTGGTCTTGAGCATCGAAACAATTTCGTTGCCAGTTGGCGGGATGATGATACGCATTGCTTGTGGGATCACGATAAAGCGCATCGTTGTCCACCAGCTCATGCCAAGGGATTTTGCTGCCTCTTCTTGACCGCCATCAACAGAGAGCAGTCCCGCACGAACAATCTCAGCCATGTAGGCGGCTTCATTAAGCGAGAGACCGATGATGGCTAGCCAATAGAGCGAAGCGGTCTGACTAATAGGGAAGTGAACACCTAGATAGAAATGACCGAAGTGAATATCAGGGATACCAATGAAAAATGAGTGGTAGATCGTAGAGAGCAGACCCCAGAACACGAGTTGTACATAGACAGGAGTTCCGCGGAAGATCCAGATGAAGATCCATGCCACATTGCGAAAGACTGGGTTTGGCGAACGGCGCATAACAGCCAGAGCAACGCCCAACAAGATCGCGAAGAACATCGAAATAATTGTGAGCGAGAGGGTTACTCCCGCAGCCTTAAAAACGCGTGCGTCAAAGACATACTTATTAAATGACTTCCAGTCGTAGGCGCTGCGATGGGATGCATCGACGAGAAAAGCGACTGCGACTAGCGCAAGGTACAGAGCCGCTGCCCACCGAAATGGGTGGCGCAGCGGCACTGCCTTTATAGATGTATTAGTTGATTGCGCCATCAACGGTAAATGACTTGACTGCGCCTGGTGTTACGCCCCACTTAGCAAGGATCTTGCCGTAGGTGCCGTTTGCTGCGAGATCTTGAAGAGCAAGCGAGATTGCCTTCACCAAAGTTGAACCCTTAGCTGTTGCAATTCCGTATGGAGCTGATCCGTAGATCGCGCCATCGAGTTGGAGCTTGCCAGCACTGCGGTGAACAGCATCCTCTGTGATTGGTGAATCAGCAGAGAGCGCCTGTGCGCGACCAAGTGAGACAGCATTTGTTGCTTGGTTCTGATCATCGAATGAAAGTGTTGTGATTGGCTTCTTACCAGCCTTCACGCAAGCAGCTGACTTAGCTGTGAGGTCATCAACCTCGGTGCTACCTGTCTGAGCTGAAACAGTGAGACCACAAGCGTTGTTTGGATCTACTGCCTTCTTGCCTGCAGCCGATGCCCACTGGATTCCAGCGACGTAGTAGTTAGCGAAATCAACGTTAGCTTCGCGAACCTTTGTATCGGTGAATGAAGATAGGCCGACATCGTACTTTCCGCCCTTAACAGCAGGAATGATGGTGTCGAAGTTTGCGCTGACAAAGTTAGCCTTCACGCCAAGGTCTGCTGCGATTGCGTTGAAGAGGTCGATCTCCCACCCGATTGCCTTGCCATTCTTATCCAAATATTCGTTTGGTGCATATGTTGTATCTGTTCCCACTGTGAGAACGCCAGCCTTCTTGACGCTAGCTGGGAGTTGCGCTGCAGCGGCTGAACCGGCAGCAAATGATGGTGTCTGAGCGAAAACGAGCGCTGCGGCAGCTGTTGCTGCGGCGATCGCAAACTTCTTGCTTGTCTTCATATCTATCTCCTCGGGCCATAGGGGTGAGAGTCGGAATCTTACCCGTGCCAGCGGGGGTGTCTAGAGTCGGCCAGCGTCGCGAAGGGCTCCTAAGAAGGCCTGGCATTCGGGGGTTTGTGGTCGTTCCAAGAGCTCCGACGGAGTTCCGACTTCCTTGATCTGGCCGTGGTGGAGGAAGAGCACCTGATCTGCGACTCGCTTTGCAAAGCCCATTTCATGGGTAGCGATCATCATCGTCATACCCTGAGCCTTGAGTTCACCGATCAATGACAGAACCTCGCCGATCAGAATTGGATCAAGAGCGCTGGTAACTTCATCGAGCAAGAGAACTTTGGGCTTTGTGATGACAGCCCGCAATATCGCCACCCGTTGCTGCTGGCCACCGCTCAATAAGTCTGGATAAGTGGCTGCCTTATCCGATAACCCAAACCGCTCCAGTAGCTCGAGAGCTGTGGAGTTTGCTACCGCCTTATCCATGCCATGAACGTACCGAGCACCCAAAACAATGTTTTCAAGAACGGTGAGGTGCGGAAAGAGGTTGAACGCTTGGAAGACCGAGCCGATCTGAGAGCGGACCTGATCTGGATTCACGCCAACATCGCTGATGTCTCGACCCTCTAAAAAGATCTGACCATCATCAATTCCCTCGAGCAGGTTGATGGAGCGAAGGAGGGTTGACTTGCCTGAGCCGCTGGCTCCAATAAGAACTTTGACTTCGTGCTCGGCAAGGGCGACAGAGATATCTTGCAACACAAGGTCATCGCCATAACTCTTTCGCAGATTCTTAATCTCAAGGATATTTTTCATCAGATTCACCACTGACCTTGTTGGACGCGGGCGCGATCTTGCTTGCGAGTAAGCCAATCGGTGAAGCGGGTCAACGGAATAGTCAGTGCGACGAAGAGCGCACCGGCTACTACATAAGGTGTGAAATTAAATGATTCGGCGGTATTAATCCCAGCAGCGCGAATGGCATCAATGGCACCAAGTACCGAAATTAAGCCAGAGTCTTTTTGAAGTGAGACTAGGTCGTTGAGTAGCGGGGGAGTCACCTTGCGAAGCGCTTGGGGCAGAATCACATGTCGTTGGGCTTGGGATTGCGTAAGTCCGAGTGCGCGAGCTGCCATACGTTGTGCGGGATTCACGGCTTCGATGCCAGCCCGAATTACCTCAGCTACATAAGCGGAGTAGGTAAGGATGAGTGAGGCGGTGCCGAGGACAACAGCTGAATTAGTCAGCCACGAAATCTGCAAACCAGGCACGCCTAGGCCAACAAGAAAGAGCACAAGGAGCAGCGGCAGGCCGCGGAAGATATCGGTGTAAATCGTTGCTAACAGACGTAGCGGATAGAGAATCGGGGAGTGCGAAGTGCGAGCGAGGGCGATGAGAAGCCCAAAAAACAATACGAAAATTTCGGCGACAATCATGACGCGCAAATTGAGCCAGAGCCCACTGAGCACTGTGGGGAATGATTTTTTGGCGTAGTGCCAATTAAAAAATGATTGACGGACCAATGCAAAGCCGGGGGCGCCGGTCACGACAATGACGAGGACTGAACCGATGACGAGCGTGCTGATCAACGCAATCAGGGTTGAACGACGAGAGACTCGACGCCTTGCTTCTTCGCGAGCTATGCGCATCGCTGAAGGGCTATAGGACATCGAGTCTCCTGAAGTTGTTGGAATAGTGAAGCGGATACTACTTCAGTACTGGCGCACCAGCTGTGCCACCGAGCCACTTGTCAGCAATCGCCTTAAGTGTTCCGTTTGCACGAAGCGCATCCACTGCTGCAGAGACTGCACTTGTGAGTGAGCTGCCCTTGGTAAGAACGAGACCGAATTGGTCGCTTCCTGCCTTTGGCGCAAACTGACCGACGATCAAGCCATTCTTGAGTTCGGCATTGGCAATGTAGAAAGCGGTTGGTAGATCAACGACAAGTCCATCGATCTGACCGTTGATGAGGGCTTGAGTTGCTACATCGTTGGTATCGAATACCGAAGGCTTGACCTTAGGCTTGATGAGATCTGTAATCGTTGAGTACGAGGTTGTTCCAACTTGAGCACCAAGCTTTGCGTTTGCAAGATCAGCGATGGTCTTCGCTTTAGCGATCTTGGACTTTGTTGTAGTCACGATTGCTTGGGCAACATCGTAGTAACCAGTTGAGAAGTCGACTGCCTTGGCACGATCTGGTGTGATCGATACTTCGTTGATATCAAAGTCAAAGGACTTCTTGCCAGGTTGGATGACGGTATTGAAAGCTGCCTTAACCCACTTGACCTTCGATGCTGGGTAACCAAGTTGCTTTGCAACTGCGTAAGCGATCGCGGATTCAAAACCCTTGCCATCTGATGGAGTGTTGTTATCAAACCATGGTGAGTAAGCCGGATCATCGGTACCGATGGTGAGCACACCCTTTGCGAGGGTAGGCAGATTGCCTGATGCAGAGGTTGCGGCGTTCGCGCTGGTAGCGCCGATTGTTGCCGTAGCTAGAAGCACCGAGAGAGCGACTGCGAGATTTTTCTTCATGTTTTTCACCTTTCGAGCAGCGGACTGCTCACAAAATACGGCGTGTGCCGCGCTTGCCAGACTTTCTGGCCTGGTCCTCACCCGGAGCACCCCACCGCGTAGGAGGGTTGCTGATCGACGAGCCGGGGCTATCTGTCGATGCTCTTGACCGAGAGGAAGGCTAGCAAAGCCATCTCATCCAGAGAAATTGCAGATGATTTGCAACAACCGGCGACTGCCGCGCTCCTGACGATTTGCCGTATTCTTTCGCTACTGAAGAGTCGCCTGGGTCACCGCGTTATTCCTATTAATAGGTATACCGAGGAAAGTCCGGACTCCGTAGAGCAAAGTGATGGTTAACAGCCACCCGGGGCGACCCGCGGGAAAGTGCCACAGAAAATGACCGCCTTGATTTATCGAGGTAAGGGTGAAACGGCGGTGTAAGAGACCACCGCGCTGATGGTGACATCAGCGGCAAGGTAAACCCCACTTGGAGCAAGACCAGAAAGATGGCGCTTGAGAGCTGCTCGCTCGAGTCATCAGGTAGGTTGCTTGATCGCGTGAGCAATTGCGCGACTAGATGGATGGTGGCCCATACGCGAAAGCGTTGGACAGGATCCGGCTTATAGGGCGACTCTTCTTTAAATACTGCATCCCTCGCATAGAAATGTGCGGGGGAAGCTTATTTGTTGGGTAGAGCAACTGGCAGCACCTATCTCAAACTGGTTCCAATCTGTGGGCATGTTTGTGGGCATTGTGGGCATGTTTGTGGGCAATTTAGTTTGTCAGTCTGTGTAAATAGACTTGGAAAGAAGTCTCAGGTAGTAAAGAATTGACCACATAATCAAGACCAATCGTTTGGAGCCTTATTAATCATGAGTAACCGTCTGGGAGAGACCCTTGAAGCGATACTCAAGGAGGACGAACGACTTGTCTCTCAGGACGGAGAGCTTCTAAAGAACAGGGTTCAGGAGCTTGTTGGCGCAGATGACCAGGTGCTACTTGAGGCGCTATTCAATAACGCTGAGACCAAAGCTCAATTCTTTGTAGAACTAAAGAAAACATCAATATTTGAGAAGGACAAGTTCCTTCAATTTATCACTGCTAAAGAGTGGCTTCCAGACTCCTACACCTCGTACAAGAACAAGATTGGGCTCACATACGCAGGTGGGACTTTTGTCGGTGACACAGGAGAGGTAATCCTGGACTGGGCTTTTAAAGACTGCATCCTTGAAGGCGGCATGAAGGAAGATGAAGCTAGTCGCTCAGAAGTCTTCTACAACCAAACCCTCGCCCCAGATGAGGTTAACCGACTGTTGGAAAGTAAAGCCTTCTTAAACGCCAAGCGCATTGGGGTAGATGGGGAAGCGCCTCTCAAAAGCTTTAATTTCAACGAAAAAGGCGGGATATCCGACAACCTAATTATTCGTGGCAATAACCTTCTTGGACTATCTTCTATTAGAGATGTATTTGCTAGAAAAGTTAAACTCATTTACATAGACCCGCCATACAACATCGGCGGAGCTAATGGAACATCTGCTGACTTTGCTTATAACGACAGATTTAATCACTCCACTTGGCTTACATTCATGAAGAATAGAGTTGAGATAGCCAGAAAGCTCTTGGCTGAAGATGGAGTCATGGTCATTCAGTGTGATGACAATGAGCTCTTCCATTTAAAGGTGCTTTTGGATGAAGTGTTCAAGAAGTCCCCCAAGGGAAAATCAAACTTCGTGCAAATGGTAGAAGTAAGAGCAAATGAGGGTGCTGCAAACGAGTACCAGAACCCGTTCATGCCTAAAAACTGTGAATATCTTCTTATTTATGCAAAGAACTATGATGCAAAGAAGTACAAACCAGTCTGGATAGAGTCGCATATTGACAGTGCTTATTCCAAAATCCTGCTAAACCCTCAAGAGAAAGACTTCCACAAGTGGGAAGTGGGCACAGTTAAAGAGGAATACTTAAAGACAGCAATAGTTACTAAGTGCGATAACCCATCATGCGACACACTTTCTTCAGACCAATACCGCCAATTTGTAATTGATAATGCATACAGAATCTTCCGTGGCATTGCTCCCAAGGGTGTAGGTAAGGGTCTTTCAGATGCAATGGCTGAATCCAAGAAAACTGGTGGATGGGCTATTTATCGCCGTGAAGACAATGATGACATCTATACCTATAAGGGTGAAATGGTTCGCTTCTACTCTAAGAATTTAAAGGTTGACCAGAATGGAAAAACAACCATCACACGAGAACTTGGTTCACTGTGGACAGATATCCCTTGGACTGGAATAGCCAACGAAGGTGGAGTTAAGTTTAAGAACGGAAAGAAACCAGAAGCCTTACTGCGACGGGTAATTGAAATGAATTCCGAGCCTGGTGACCTGGTTCTTGATTACCACTTGGGAAGTGGAACTACTGCAGCCGTTGCTCACAAGATGGGGCGCCAATACATCGGTATTGAGCAGCTTAATTATGGCGAAAATGATGCTACTCAGAGACTCAAGAATGTAATTGCAGGGGATAAGACTGGGGCATCCAAGTCAGTTGGGTGGGCTGGAGGTGGAGATTTTGTCTACCTGGAACTTGCTGAAAGAAATCCCAAGCTGCTTGCCCAGATTGAGAAAGCAACTTCAACGAAGCAGCTTCTTAGCTCGTGGGATGAGATTTCCAGTTCACCGTTCGTTTCTCACAAGATTGACCTTATGAAGCTTAAGGACTCAAGGGACGAATTTGAACAGCTATCTGTTGAAGATGCCAAAAGCGCTTTATTAGAGATGTTAGATAAGAACGCTATCTACATCAACATTAGTGAGCTTGAGGATAAGACGAATGGGCTTAAGGCTTCCGATATTGCCCTTAATAAGGCTTTCTACGGATTGAATTAACATGCTCTATGAAGAGTTAACCGCTGTAGAGCGAAGTGTTTTCGGTGAAGGGTATTACAAAGAGTTAGTAGAAAGCCACCGAGCAGTATCTGAAAACCTGTCACCCAATATCTCGCTTCGTGAATATCAATTAGAAGCCCTGGGTCGCTACTTCTACTACATGGAGCAATATAAGAGTAAGAAAAAACCCGTTCACTTACTTTTCAATATGGCTACGGGCTCTGGCAAAACTGTCATCATGGCAGCTGCCATTTTAGACCTTTACTCAAAAGGCTACAGAAACTTCGTATTCTTCACTCGCCTTGGAAATATCGTTGAAAAGTCTAAGCTGAACTTCTTGCTGGCTGAGTCATCCAAGTACTTATTTAGATATCCAATAATGGTTGATGGTTCCGTCATTCAGGTAAATCAGGTAACCACTTTTGATGGAGCCAGCACTAGGGACATAAACATAATGTTTAGTACTACTGCTGATTTGCACTACAAGCTGCATAACCCGTCTGAAAACTCTATTACTTTTGAGGAGCTTGAAAACAAGAAGATTGTTTTGATAGCAGATGAAGCTCACAACCTATCTGCTGAGACGAGCAAAAAGCTGAGTGCCGAAGAAGAACTTAACCTCACCTCCTGGGAGGGCACAGTCATGCGCCTCCTTAGACTTAATGCAAATGAAAATGTCTTATTGGAGTTCACGGCAACTGCGAGGTTAGATTCCGACAATCCTGAGATAGTTGAAAAGTACAAAGATAAAGCTCTTTACAGGTACGACCTGAAGCAGTACCGACTAGATGGCTATTCTAAAGATGTTAATACATTTGAAGTAGATGCACCCCTAATGGAGCGAGTGCTTGTTGCACTGGTTATTTCTCAGTATCGTTTAAAGGTAGCCGAGCACAATAAATTGCGGATTAAGCCTGTAATACTCTTTAAAGCCAATAGAGTAAGTATTCCGACTGAGAAGGGTATATCAAGCAAACCCGATGAAGCCATAGTGGTTTCTAGCCTGTTCAAGGCTGACTTTCATAAGTTCATTACAAACCTATCTGCTGCCGAAATCGCAAAGATTGAATCATTGAGTAATGAGGTGCTGGAGAAAGCCTTTACCTTCTTTAAAGTACAAGGCATTAGTAATGAGCAATTAGCACGAGAACTAAAAAATGACTTTTCAGATGTCAACTGCTTAACGGTAGATGATGGACAGTCACTTGAATCTAAGCAAGGGCTTCTAAATACTCTTGAAGACCCCGAAAACCATATAAGAGCTATTTTTGCTACTCAAAAACTAAATGAGGGATGGGATGTACTCAACCTTTTTGACATTGTGCGCCTCTACAACTCAAGAGATGCTGACAATAACAAAGCTGGAAAGACTACTGTTGAAGAAGCCCAACTAATCGGGCGAGGTGCCCGCTACTTTCCATTTGAATTCGGTATGGGAAATGACAAGATGCGCAGAAAGTTTGACTCTGACCAACAGAGCGACCTCCGCATACTAGAGGAGCTTCACTATCACTCAAAAACAAACCCTCGCTATATCCAGGAATTACGGAGCGTTTTAACAGAGACTGGAATTATTGCGGAGAGAAGCGTTAAGAGAAAAATAGCGGTAAAGGACGAGTTCCGTAAATCCAACTTTTGGCTAACGGGTTACCTTTATGTTAACTCTCGTGAGAAGAACTTAAATGAAAATATACTTTCTTTGAAGGATGCAAGAGTTTCTTTTGATGAGTCAGTCACCTCAAACATATATAACCTGCCCACTAGAGCAGTAAGGGAGACTTCGTTATTTTCAGGTGCTACGAGCTTGAAAACAGCTGAAGGTGCACAGACTCGGCAGATTGCATTAAGGGAACTTGGAAACAATGTTCTGCGTACAGCATTGTGGGATGTACATAACGGAAGCTTTTCTGCGCTTAAAAGAGTTTTCGGCGGGCTAGATTCCCTTGAAAGCTTCATTGGGAGTGAAGAGTTTTTAGGCTCCTTAAAGGTTTCTATTTCAGGCACCCCTTCTCAACTGGACAATTTGGAGCAAGAGGAGAAGCGTCAGATTGCCCGTTTTGTCATTGAGAAAGTGCTTGCCGACGCAGCTAAGGAAGAATTTGAATATCAAGGGTCAAAGACTTTTAAGCCAGTTTCAGTCAAAGATGTATTTGGACAAGAAAAAGAGCTCAAACTGGAAGAGGGAAGCGAGCGCACAAAGCCAGTTTCGGAGTTTGAACTTGGACTTCAAGATTGGTTCGCCCAGAATGAAATTTGGGGCACTAGTGAAGAAAAAGAATTTGTTAAGTTCATTAAGAATTCCCTCCACGAGATGGAAGCTCAGTTTGATGAGATAGTACTTTTCAGAAATGAAAAGCATTTCCCTCTATACAGTTTTCAGAATGGAGAAGCTTTCTATCCAGACTTCGTGCTGTTCATGAAGAGTAAGGACAAAGCTAGACAATTGGCTTACCAGGTGTTCATTGAACCTAAAGGTGACCAATTCTTAGATGATGAGAGTACCTTCACCCGTTCTGGAGAAGGATGGAAGCAGGATTTCTTGTTAAACATCGCACCTGAGCATAAATTGGTGATTGAAGATGAGAACTTTAAATTGGTCGGTCTCCCATTCTTTAACTCTGGTAATACAAACTCTGAACTTCGTAGACAGTTCAATGATGCATTTAAGCGCCTATTCAGTTAAATTTTGCGCTACTGCCTAGAGGCTAAAGTCGTCGCCCATCCGTGACACCTGGTTGACTTTTTAAGTCTAGGAGTCCCATTAAGGCATACCCCCTCTGAAATCTTTCGCTTGTCACCCCTCTTGGCTACGCTTTGTCTATGAAGATTGAAGTCTGTCCAGAACTCCCGCATTACCATGTCAGCTACGAGCAGGTAGGAAGCATTAAGAGACCGTATAGAACTGTTGTAGCAGCTACTCCAGAAGAAGCCATGCAGATGTTTCTACCTACCCTTCCAGCAAATTGGCGAGGCGGAGTCTCGGTTTATGATGACGAAATCGGGCATGAGGATGAGATGCCTTTACTTCATGCCTATGTAGGCAGTTGAGCTAAACCAGGTCTCTCATTCTTTTTGCCTGCTTAAGTTGATGTATTTCTAGTTCAATCATCTTCTGAAGCCACGGGTTGCTCTCGGCGATATAGCGAGGCAGCTTTACAGGAGCAGGAATGACTCCAGGGACATAACCTTTAAATTGTGTTTTGTTTGGAATCATACGGTGCTACTGCATTCATTTATACAACAACATCTATGCGTGACATGGGGTGTTCCGTGCACTCCATGGAAGTTATCCACTTAAACCGTCCAAGATGGTGCATGGATAACCATTTAGCAAAACTGAATTCCTCTTGTTATCAGGATAATAAGAAGAATTTCCGCTTTTGGACACTCTCATATTTTCACTGTTATCAGATAAGTTCTCATAGGTGTCCATCAATTACGCAGCTGCAGTTAAGTCGGCAATGAACTCGTCTACTTGTGCTCTTGTTATTCGGCGTGAACGCCCAATGTGGACACTTCCGAGATGCCCCTTATTAAGAAGAACATATACCTGCGAACGGCTTATTCCCATAATCTTTGCTACTTGATTAGCTGTAAAGAGAATTGGTAAATCACTCATTATTACTCCTGTCTTTTTCATAAATAATCCCACGCATTTCCAAGGCTGTCTGGCTAAATGCATTAGTGATGAAGTGATGAGGTGAATACCCCTTTCAACAACTAACCCTCTCTATCTATTTATATTTTCTAGGAGGGAAGTTGTCTAAGAAGGCTCGTCACCTCATTACCTCGTAACTTAAAGTGGGTGCGCAAATAGACCTACTATTGAGTCCAGTGTTATAGCTGAGCGTTTAACCAAGTCCTTCGCATCTTCGCCCTCGGCACCAATCAAGGTCTTCCATTGGCGAACTACTGGCTTTAGTTCATGTTCAATGACGGCAGAACATTTAAGCCCAGCAGGGTCGTTGTCTGGTACCCATAAAACTCTCATATCTTTTAGGACTTCCTTAAGCCTTGAAAGTTTGGGTTGGCTCGCCCCACCTGCCCAGGTTGTTGCATAGATTCCGATATTGAATAGTGCATCAACGCTGGATTCAGATTCACATAAGACGACAATCTCGTCCATGAAACTTCCTTGAATTACTTCCTTCTCACGATATAGAGGGAGTTCGTCCAAGTTAATTTTCCCTTCCTGGCTGTAGTACCAGGCGTCCCCTTCCAGTACCTGCCACTTACACATCTTTGAGCCATCCTCATATTTCACTCTTTCTAATCGGACGGTGGGTGTGAATTGGTGGTGTTGAATGTGGAAACTCATGCGCCCTTTATTACTGCCACCATGCCCAGCGTATGAAACTTTGCAAAAGGTGGGTTTTATGGGGTTAGCCTGAAAAACCTTCTTAGCATTCCAGGGATGCTCCTCAAACAGAAGGTGAGCATGTAGTCCGAGCGCATTGCACACTTCCATGAAAGTACATCCCGCATGGCAATAGATGAGCGCCCTTCCATCTTCACCTTCTTCAACTGACATTGAAGGGTAGGAGTCGGAATGTGATGGGCATTGCCACAACTTTCCGATATTAACTGCGCCAGAAGTTGAAAGGTAATCACAGAACCACTTATGCGCTGACATCTGACTCTACCTTTTGAAAGCTATAGCGAACTCCTGCATTTGTTCTCTTCTTGTGGAGCTCTACGCCAAAAAGAGTTTGAAGTTCTGCTTCAGTTCGCTTAAGTGCTTCCCCAAGCGCCTTGCTTGTTGTGGGCAAATCCTTCTGATGCTCAAAGTCGGTGTGGTTCCGAATAACGCTTTTAAACTCATCAGGCGTGAAGGTGCCGTCAAGTAAGGAGCGAGAATTGCTTGAGTACTCCCCATTGAATAGGCGGCAGTTTGAGCAATTACCCAACCCATCTGTTGCGCACTCAATAGCTTTTCTTAGAGAGTCACTAAAGACGCTGCTAGACATGACTACGGAAGAGAGAGCCTTAATTGACTCATCTAAGTAGGACATGCCGTCTATGCCTAACTTTTGGCTCACGATGCTAATCACCTGAACTAAATCCATATTTCGGTGTGAGCTGCGAACTTGCTCTCTTGGCGTGGCAAGTTCATGTAACACTTGAGAAGTTATTTCAAGAAGAGAAGTGAAAAGGTACGGCTGAAACTCCTGCCATTCCTTAAGCAAGTTAGACAAGCCAGTAAGTTCGGTCTCTCCGATGGGTTGCAATTCAAAAGAGACTGAGCGAGATGCCAAGTCTCCTCTAGTGAAGCCGTCCATGATTCCGTTGATAACAACCATGCGCATCAGTTGCGTTACATGGGCTTCATCATTTGTGTAATGCGCCCTTGAAATTAGTTCTCCTCCAGTAGTGATTCTTGCGAGGAGGTCTGAGACATCAACATCAACATGTGAAGAGTTATCAAAGACGAAGTTTCTACGAAGGCTTGCCTGAGCTTTCAGCTCCTTTACATCCTTAGTAAGGCTGGTGCCTGGATATTCGGTTGATGGGTCTATGCAGTCCAGGATGAACCGAAGGCTCGTAGTTTTACCTGAGCGAGCGCTACCACCTAAGAAAATAATCGGTTGTGGCACCTTCGTCATCCATGAAGTAATCATGCAGGCAATAAGAACTGGTAGCGCTTCTTCACGAATTCTTACAAACCGTATGAGTTCTTTCAGAGGCAATCCAGATGGTTGAACCTCTGGGAGACTGCGAGAGATGTGGCTTCTTGTAAAAAGAATGGGACTTGAACTTAGTACTTCGTATCCGTTTCTATGTATATGGATAACTCTGTACTCACCATCGCCAGTATCTAGGTATATGTCTTCGCCATGCTTACCTGCACGAAGGTTAACTTCTTCAGGTTCTGCGTTCCTGCACTGCGCAGTTAAGAAGCTGGACAAGAGACTTGTGGCTTTAGAGCCTGCCCATGTTCCGTTCTGCAGGAAATATAGGTTGCATATTTCCAGTACAGCATCTGAATTTGAATTGCCAAGTGGAATCGCTATGTGTGGGCGATTATTCATTACTATGTAGAACCGACCATCCAAACCTCTGACAGGGCGTGAGTTATTTATAGCTAACTGGATTAGCTTCTGCCCTTGCTCAATGCGTTTGTTAGATTGACCGAGTTGTTCGGTAGCTTCGTTAGATGTTTCTTTTTCTGTATTGCTGTTGTTATACAAGGTAGCTCCTTTGAAAGAAGCGCTTGCTCCAATTGCGACCTTCACAGGTGGCATGTTCCGTATTGCGCTGTGAGACTGAATGCCTCAACTCTTATATTTGACCATGGAAGTGCAGGGTTGTTTGGCTAAATGCAGGGAGAATTAGACGAGGACAACCTTCTTTTTTTGCTTGTTGCCGTTATTACGGTAGTCATTCTTGCAGCGGGTTGTTTCCAGCCACTGGTCTAGCTGCTCTTTAACGAAGTAGTAGCGGTTAGCGGGCTTGTAGTAGGGGATGTTCTTTAGCTCCAGATTCTCCAGGAGCCAGTCTGGGGATACCCCTAGGTACTGAGCTGCCTGCTGGGTGGTCATGCGGTTGGCGAAATCCAACTCTTTCCTCCAATCTTGATTTGGTATAGGCTGAAGCATAGGCTAGGCTTCAGTCCAGGTCAAACCGAGAGCACCACCTATACCTAGGAGATAAAGTGAAGGAAAAGGATTCAAAGGCAGGCAAGAAGTCGCCGAAGTCTGGAATTGTCTTTACTGCGCTTGGTACGGATACGCCCAAGGATTTCGTCTCTTGGCATGACCAGCATCCATATCGGTACTGGATGCACTCCCGTCGCATTGACGAAGGTGAAAACACTTCATACAAGCTCTTATCTATTGAGGTGCAGTGGATTGGTGAAGATGGCTTGGGAACTCCAGACAAGATGGAGCTCGGACTTCGCCTAGACCTAGCAGTTTTGCGTATAGGTGGAGCCAATAGTCCGATGTTTACCCCTACTACCTTTCGCAATATTGCCTTAGGTCAGTTACTAGAGGCTCATGCGCTGATGCTTACTAATAAGCAAATGAAGACGACTGCTAAACCTAAGAAGGCTGTAAAGCTTGTTGAGAAGTTTGAAACTGAGTCTTACAAGAACTTATTCTTCAATGAAGACGGTACAGAAAAAGAACCGATATACCGCGTACAAAATACGGAGCTCGGTGCAACTAAGCGAGATGCAATCTTTATCGCATTTGTCTATGCCCAACAAGTACAGGCGGGAAGTAAGCAACCAGCCGTAAGAACTGCTTCCTTATTGGGTCTCAATATCAAACAGGTATATGTTGCAGTGCGAATTGCAAGAAGAAATGATTGGTTAACTTCAGGTGGTGCAGGAAAAGGAACTGGAGCATTAACAGCGGCAGGTTTGAAGGCATATAAAGAGCTAGATGGTAAAGGTTTGTATCAGAAGTTCATTAGTGATTATTTATCGGAGCAAGAATAATGGCGAGCGCACGACAAAAAGGTAAGAAGTGGTACGCCCGTTGGCGACTACAGGATGGACGAGGAGCTGAAAAGGGCGGCTTTCTAGACCGCAAGTCAGCGCTCAACTATGCAAAAGAGCAAGAGGTTCTTGAGCGAAAAAACATTAATACACGCCCCTCTGAAGTGAACATGACGGTTTTTGATTTTGTTGACTCTGTTTGGAAGAGCACCCTTACTGTTCGCTCTCAAACCAAGTTGGATTATCAGCGAGCTCTCAATTCACACATTTTGCCTAAGTTTGGCGATACGCCAATGAACAAGATTAAGCCTGCGGACATTGAGAGCTGGATGTCTGAACTTGAAAGTAGTACTGGTTTAGCGCCTCGCACAATTGAGAAGCATGTGAACTTGCTAGCAACAATTCTTAAGAAGGCTCAGGAGAATGGGTATATCCAAAAGTCTCCGTTTGCCACCATCAAGCGTAAGAAGGCAAAGATTCTGCGCAAGCGCATTCCTCTTGAAAACCATGAAGTTAAGGCGTTGGTTAAAGCCCTGCCACCTCAATACCAAATTCTTGTGTGGATTGGATATTGGACTGGGATGCGCCCATCGGAAATCCTTGGAGTAGCGTGGTCTCAGCTAGATTTTGAAAAGGGCACAATCACTATTGACAGGCAGATAAGCGCAAAAACTACAGAGATATGGGAAGCAGAAGGTTTAAAAACTGACGCTAGCTATCGTGTTATTGGTTTTTCCAAGGAACTTCAACGGCTCATCAAGGAACATGTGGAGCTATACGGATTTGGACCCGAAGGTCTAATCCTAAAGAACCGTCTAGGTGGAGTACTTCGCTATAAAGATGCTGCACGGCTCTTCCGCATAGCTGCGAAAGCTGCAGGTCTTCAGGAAGGTCAGCGAATGCATGTTCTCCGCCATACATGTGTTTCCTTACTTATTGCTCAAGGCGTCAACATTAAAGCCATTCAAGCATGGGTAGGTCACTCTTCAATTTCACAAACGCTTGATACATATGGACATCTGTTCCCAGGTTCAATGACAGAACTTGCAGAGAAACTTGATGAGTATGCACTCCTTGCAGCTTCTGAAGAGTTCTTGAAGATGGCTAACTAGCCAAGCAAAGCTTTAGAGGTACCAGTCGGCTGCCACAGCAGGTAATCCCACAATCAGAGACTAACTGGGTATTGCCACGCTCACGCTTGACCATTTGCGTAAGTGGATGCAATCATTTAAATAGCATTCGGTAGCTAAGTTTCCTTCCTCTAATTTAGACCCGCATCTTGGTTAAGATACAAGTGAACAACACTGCACTTAGTTACACTCTATTTGGTAACAAACAGTTTGAAATGGTTTAAAACTGTGGGCAGTTTTGTGGGCAGTTGCAGTAATTCACGCTTAAAAATGCCCACAAATAAGGTGTCCGGCTTATAGGGCGACTCTTCTTTATATATCCTCGAAAATCATCAGCGGGGTCTTCCAAATTGAAGGGCTGAGAGCATCCATGCCCGCTCGAGAATGGGCATTATGAATA
>CAIZGZ010000044.1 GCA_903932695.1 uncultured Actinomycetes bacterium
CTGGTGTTGCCTTCTTGGCTGGTGTTGCCTTCTTGGCTGGTGTTGCCTTCTTTGCTACGGCAACCTTGGATTTAGCGGTACTTGATTTCCCCAAACTCGCGGCGCGCTTAGTGGTCAACGCACGAGCTTTCACGACACGAGAAGTCACCGGGGCTTTACGAGCCGAGACCGCCTTCTTTGCAGTCGTTGCTCGCTTAGCTGTAGTTGCAGACTTGCGAACGGCTGCAACCTTCTTCGCTACTGGTGCCTTCTTCGCTGCACTTGCTCGCTTCGCTACTGGTGCCTTCTTCACTGCACTAGCTCGCTTCGCCACTGGTGCCTTCTTGACCGGCGCAACTTTCTTACTTGTCACCGACTGTGTCGCTGCAGCTCGTGGAGCAGCACTCGCCATCGTCGCACCTACGCCGACCGGGAGCACCATCGCACCAAGAACGGTCATACCGATGATGCGTTTAACAATGTGGCCTCGACTTGCACTGCCCACGTGCACCTGATCGGCTTTCGCGGACCCCTGCAGGTTAAGCCCCTGAATCTTCTCGCCCTCTCTTCCATTCTTATTTATCTGACCAATCTGGCCACTCTGACCAATCTGGTCGCTCTGATTTATCTGATCTATCTGCTTCACTGCGTGACTGCCTCTCTCGTAATCAGCGGGCATCTGCCTGCCGGAATGGCGCGATTCTGCTCACTCGCCCATCGGCGCGAATCGGGTGAGCTGGCAACCTGTGCACAGAACTGGCCTTGGGATGGCAGACTTACCCCTATGCCCACAAACCCAGATTTCGTTCCAAAAATTCAGGTTTTTGAGCCGCACCGTGCCTCACTTCCACCGCTAATTCCTTACATCAAGGAATTCTGGAATCGCCGCACATTTGCGATCGAACTAGCTCGCTTCAATGACAAGGCCGAATACCTCGATTCTCGCCTCGGAAAAGTCTGGCTCGTGCTCAATCCACTCCTCCTTGGCCTGGTCTATTACTTAGTTGTCACAATCATCCGTGGCGGCCACAAGAGCAACGGTCTCACTACTCTCGATCATCTCCTGATCGGACTCTTTACCTTCTACTTCGCGCAGAACTGCATTACGGCAGGCGCACAATCCATCACCATGGGTGGACGTCTAATTTTGAATCAGGCCTTCCCTCGCGCGCTCTTGCCATTTGCAACCGCGATCCAGGCCTTCCAACAATTCATTCCAACAATCCCGGTCTACATTCTCATTTTGGTCGCGGGCAAGTTCTTCTATCCTGCGACTCAAGTACCTGGCTGGACCTTCAATTTTCTCTGGATTCCTTTTATCCTCGTCTGCGTTGGGCTAACCGGATTTGGCCTAGCCCTCGTCTTTGCAACGCTCAATGTCTACTTCCGTGATACCAATAAGTTGCTCAGCTACATCACTCGCATCTGGATGTATCTCTCACCAGTCCTCTGGTTGCCAACAACACTTCACGGTGCGAGCAAGCTCTTGCTCTACATCAATCCGCTCGGACCTGCCCTTACCGCTACCTCAGATGTCTGGGTAAGCGGAAAGGGGCCACACGGTCTCATCATCTTTGGTTGCCTCTTCTGGGCAATCGGATCTATTTGTATCGGTGGATACTTCTTTATCTCCCGCGAGCGAGATTTTGCGATCCGCATCTGATGACTATCGCTTTCACATGTATGAAACTGGAGAACTAACGTGAGTACAGAACAGAGATTTCTAGACGTCTCACACGTCAGCAAGAACGCTGCGCCAATGCCAGAAGAGTTGGCTATTCGTATTGAAGAGCTCTCGATCAGTTACAAAGTGAGCTTGGAAGCAAAGCGCACCCTCAAGAATGCAGTAATGCGTGCAAGTTTGCGCCAAGAGGCTCGCACTCGCTCAATCGATGCGATCAAGAATCTCACTCTTAATGTTCCGCATGGCTCTGTGCTCGGAATTGTTGGTTCCAACGGTGCTGGAAAATCAACATTGATGCGTTGCATCGCCGGAATTCTCTCTCCCACCAAGGGTCGAGTAACCGTCAACGGAAAGATCTCCACTCTTCTTGCCCTCGGTGTTGGTTTTAACCCCGCTCTCTCCGGCCGCGACAACATTATTCTCGGTGGTCTCGCCTCAGGTCTGACCAAAGAAGAGATCGAAAGTAAGACCGATGAGATCGCAGAATTTGCTGCGTTGCCAGATGGCTTTATCGATCTTCCAGTGCGCACATATTCAAGTGGAATGTATGGCCGACTCTCATTTAGCGTCGCGGTCAGCATGACCCCTGATATTTTGCTACTCGATGAGGCGCTCTCTGCTGGAGATGCAGCATTTAAAGAGAAGTCCTTCGAACGAATGCGCCAACTCTGCGCTGAAGCTCGCACCATCTTGATCGTCTCCCACGCTCTCGCGACGGTGACCGATCTCTGCGACACCGCAATCTGGATGCACAAGGGCACCATGCTCTCTCAAGGCAAGCCAGAAGAGATCGTCGATCAATACCTCAAATTCCTTAATGTTGGCTCGCTTCCTTCTAACTACGAAGATATGTAGGCCCTGATCAGATGTCGCAGAAAATCGATGTCTCGATCATCTCATCTGGTGCAAATATTGCCGATGCCCGACTGCATCGCTTAACCAATGCACTCCTTCGACATGGACTCGTTGTGGAATTATTTGCGCCAGGAAATCCCGCGGACGCACCGGCACTCACGCCAGAGGCACTCTCTGCTACAGCTGACGCTCAGGCACTTACTACAGGGACTCATTCGCTAACAGCGGATGCACCTTCGCTTCACACCTCTTCGCTCATCATTCGCCCCTGCACAAACCCACTGACTCGTGGCACGGGGATGCTGCCTCGCTACCTTCGAAGTCGCACCTTTGGAATCCGGGCTCGCGGCAAAGTTCTCTATGCGCTCTCCCCTGAGAGTTTTCTTCCAACTCTGAGTTGGATCTCATTTACCAACATCGTTAAGTCAAAGAGTGCGCAGCGAGTGGTCGCAGTAGATCTCTATGAAGATTATCTACGGGTCCTCAAAGACCGAGGTTGGGCAAAAAAATATTTTGGAATCCTTGGTGCAATCGCAAAGAGTGATACCAAAGCTGCCTTATGGGCCGCTCAGCGCGCCGCCCTCACCACGGTAGCCGATACTCAAGTCCCGCCATTTCACGCCAAGCAACGACTTGTTGTGCGAAATCTGCCAGATCATTCAATGCTGACGCAGAGTGGAGTTCGCGATGCACAGCCGCGCGCAATCTATATCGGTGACTTACGCACCTCGCGTGGACTTCGCACCATGCTCGATGCCGCCAAACTCTCACCCGATTGGTGTTTTGATTTTGTTGGAGCAATCGCACCAGCCGATCAGGGATACGTGCAGAGTTGGCTCGTCGAAAATCCTGAACCGGCTTCACGGATCGTCTTTCACGGCAAGCTCGCACCGCGCGATGCGTGGCAGGTAGCGCGAGGCGCTTGGGTGGGGCTGAGCCTGCTTGAACCAACCCCGGCCTTCATTGAAGCCGTCCCGTCGAAGCTCTATGAATATATGGCGGTAGGCCTCGCAACCATCTCCTCGCCTCTACCTCGCTGCGTCGAGCTCATCGAAAAGAGTGGTTCTGGGGCAATTGCAGCAGGCCCGGAGGCTGTGAGCGCCCAACTTCGCGCCTGGCAGAGTAACCCAAGAGATCTCGATCAGATTCGCGCCAATGCTCACGCTTGGGCAGCGGCTAACCTCGATTCCAACGCTGAATACGATCGCTTGGCGCAGGCGATCGCCCACTTGCGCTAGAGCGCCCAACGCTAGACTTTCCCCGTGTCTACCCCTCTCGATCAGGGCTCCGCGAGCCCACAAGCATCGGCCAAACCGGCGCGAATCTTGCCCAGTGCGGATGTCGATGCGAGCGCAACTATCGGTAATGGCAGCTCGATCTGGCATCTCGCCCAGATTCGCGATGGCGTTCGACTTGGTGAAAATTGCATCATCGGTCGCGGTGCCTACGTTGGCAGCGGCGTTGTCATGGGTGATAACTGCAAAGTTCAAAATTACGCCCTGGTGTATGAGCCAGCCGCCATCGGAAACGGCGTCTTTATCGGCCCCGCTGCAGTCTTGACCAACGATCAATTCCCTCGCGCGGTCAATACCGACCTGACGCTCAAGAGCGGATCGGATTGGGATGCCGTAGGCGTCACCATCCACGACGGCGCCAGTATCGGCGCACGTGCTGTCTGTATCGCGCCGGTCACCATCGGAGCGTGGGCACTCGTAGCCGCCGGGGCGGTTGTGACCAAGGATGTGCCAAGTTTTGCCCTTGTGGCGGGTGTCCCAGCAAAAAAAATCCGTTGGGTGGGTCGTGCAGGGGTGCCACTCGAAAAGATCGACAATAATCGCTTCCGTTGCCCGGTAGATCAGAGCATCTATATCGAGATTTCAGAGAACGAACTAGCAGAAGAGAGCAGAGATTGATTCCAGCAGCCCGTCCAATTATTGGAGATGAAGAGCGCGCAGCAGTAGATCGCGTTCTGCGCACCGGAATGATGGCTCAAGGTCCAGAGGTCAAGGCCTTTGAAGAAGAGTTCTCTGCATTCGTTGGTGGTCGCCATTGCATCGCCGTTAACTCAGGCACATCCGCTCTCCACCTTGGCTTTATCGCGGCCGGACTTCAGCCCGGTGATGAGGTAATCGTTCCCTCCTTCTCATTCGCAGCAACCGCAAACTCAGTTGCGCTCGCTGGCGGCGTTCCCGTCTTTGCAGATATCGATCCCAAGACATTTAACCTTGATCCCAAGCACGTGGAAACTCTCATTACCGAGAAGACCAAGGCGATCATGCCGGTTCATCTCTACGGACATATGGCCGATATGGATATCTTTGAGGAGCTTGGCAAGAAGCACGGCCTCACAATTTACGAGGACTCTGCACAAGCCCACTTAGCATCCCTCAACGGCCGTCGTTCCGGTGAGTGGGGCAAAGTTGCCTCCTTCTCCTTCTATCCAACAAAGAACATGACATCGGGTGAGGGCGGAATGATCGTCACCGATGATGCAGGTGTTGATCACATGGCTCGCATGTTGCGCAACCAAGGTGGCGTCATTCGTTACCAGAACGAAATTGTTGGCTTCAACAATCGCATGACAGATATCCATGCAGCTATCGGCCGCGTGCAGGTTACAAAGGTCGAAGCATGGACCGCAAAGCGTCGCGAGAATGCGGCCTACCTCGATGCCAACCTTAAAGGCGTCATCACTCCTTACGTTCGCCCAGGGTCAGAGCACGCCTATCACCAATACACAATCCGGATTGAGGGGGCTACTGGAGAACGTCGCGATGCCATGATCGCAGCGATCAAAGAAGGTGGCGTTGGTTGCGATGTCTACTATCCAACTCCGATTCATCGTCTGCCATCTTTCAACCAAAAACTCGATCTCCCGGTTACCGAACGAGTTGTCCAAGAAGTAATCTCCATTCCAGTGCATCCATCACTCACTCAAGCAGAGCTCGAACAAGTTGTCTCTGTCGTGAATGATGTTGCGGCCCGCTTGTAAGTGGTAGCCCAAATGAGCGATAAGAAGTTGCGCGCTGGCCTCGTCGGACTTGGAATGATGGGTCGACACCATGCTCGAGTACTCAGCTCACTCGAAGGTGTTGAGCTCGTCGGTGTCTGTGACCCTATGGGAGATCCCCACAACGTTGCTGGTTCTCGCCCTTGGGTTGCCACTGTTGAAGAGTTAATCGCCCTTGGCATTGATTACGCGATGGTTGCTGCGCCTACGGCATTTCACGAAGATTTAGCGTTGGCCCTCGCCGAAGCTGGTATCCATGCGCTCATCGAAAAGCCACTTGCGGTTGATACTCCCGCAGCGGAGCGGATCACAGATGCCTTTGCTGCAAAGGGGCTAGTCGGCGCAGTAGGTCACATTGAGCGTTACAACCCTGCGCTTCAGCAACTTCGAGCCCGACTCGACGCTGGCGAACTGGGAGATGTCTATCAGATCGCTACGCGTCGCCAAGGTCCGTTCCCAGCTCGTATTGCAGATGTTGGCGTCATTAAAGATTTGGCGACTCACGATATCGATCTCACTGCTTGGGTAGCACGTTCACCATTCGTCAGTGTGAGCGCAAAGACTGCACATAAATCTGGTCGCGCGCACGAAGATATGGTTGCAGCAGTCGGCGAACTTGAAAATGGAATCATTACCAATCACCTCGTCAACTGGCTCACTCCTTTTAAAGAGCGTCTGACGGTGGTCACCGGCGAGCGTGGTGCGCTGGTCGCAGATACGTTGACCGCAGATTTGACCTTCTATGCAAATGCTTCGGTCGACACCGAGTGGGATTCGGTAGCTTCGTTCCGCGGTGTCTCAGAGGGCGACGTTATTCGTTACGCATTTGCAAAACCCGAGCCACTCAAGACCGAGCACGAAGCATTCCGCGATGCCGTCTTGGGTGTAGCAGGCGCACGCGACAGAATTGTCACAATGGAACAAGGTTTAGCAACGGTACGCGTTGCTACTGCGATGATCGATAGCGCAAACAATGGCGAATCGATCACGATTGCGAAGGGACGCTAACCGTGAAGATTGCCGTTGTTGCTCTTGGAAAAATTGGATTACCCCTCGCGGTTCAGTTCGCAAAGAAGGGTCATCACGTCATCGGCTGCGATGTGAATCAAGCTACTGTTGATCTCGTTAACGCCGCGACCGAGCCCTTTCCAGGCGAAGCCTTTCTCGATGACTATCTCAAAGAGGTTGTTGCCTCAGGACACTTGGTAGCGACCACAGATACCACCAAGGCAGTCAGCGAGTCAGATGTCGTTGTGATTGTCGTTCCACTCTTCGTCAACGAAGAAGGAATTCCAGATTTTGGTTGGATGGATGCGGCTACCGAGAAGATTGCAGCAGGCCTGAAGCCTGGCACCCTCGTCTCCTACGAGACCACTCTCCCTGTTGGCACCACCCGCACGCGCTTTGCCCCAGCTCTTGAGGCTGGCTCTGGTCTTAAAGCGGGCGTTGACTTCAACCTCGTCTTCTCACCGGAGCGCGTGCTCACCGGTCGCGTCTTTGCCGATCTTCGTAAGTATCCAAAGCTCGTCGGCGGAATCAACCCTCAGAGCACTGCTGCTGGAGTTGCCTTCTATGAAGCCGTTCTCGATTTTGATGATCGTCCAGATCTCACCGAGAAAAATGGTGTCTGGGATCTTGGCACCTCTGAAGCGAGCGAGATGGCAAAGCTCGCCGAGACTACCTATCGCGACGTCAACATCGCGCTTGCTAATCAATTTGCAATCTTCGCTGAAGGCGCAAATATCGATATCGCTAAGGTCATCGCTGCATCGAATTCACAGCCTTACAGCCACATCCATCAACCTGGAATCGCAGTTGGTGGGCACTGCATTCCGATCTATCCACGTTTTTATCTCTGGAACGATCCAGAGGCAACCGTTGTGCGCTCTGCTCGTGAGGCGAATGCCGCAATGCCAGCACACGCAGTCACTTTGCTTGGCCAGGCGCTCGTTGCTGCAGGAGCTGGTGACCTCGCCGGCAAAACGGTGGCGGTACTTGGCGTCTCCTA
>CAIZGZ010000045.1 GCA_903932695.1 uncultured Actinomycetes bacterium
CGCACCAGGCCTGACTGAGGGTGCTCAGCTCGGAGCGAGCGTCTCTATCAAAGAGCGAAATAAAATTGCCGAACTCGTCGATGCCGCAAAGGCGCAAGGCGCACAAGTTCATCTTGGCGGCGAAATTCCAGAAGGCAAAGGTGCCTTCTATCCAGCCACCGTCTTGACTGTCGGTGCTGATAATTCACTTCTCAACCACGAGGTCTTTGGTCCAGTTGCGCCGATCGTTCTCTTTGATACCGATGAGCAGGCGATCGAGTTGGCCAATGCCACCGAGTACGGATTAATTAGTTATGTCTTCTCGGGTGATCTCGCTCGCGCTATTCGCGTTGCAGAATCACTGGAAGCGGGAATGGTCGCCATTAACCGTGGCGTCATCTCTGATCCCGCTGCACCCTTTGGTGGCGTGAAGCAATCGGGTCTGGGTCGTGAGGGTGGCTTCGATGGTATCCATGAGTTCTTGGAGACCAAGTACATCGGCGTGGAGATCTAGTAACGAGAATTGAGTGAGGCGGGTGGGGCTCGAACCCACGACGACCGGATTATGAGTCCGGGGCTCTAACCAACTGAGCTACCGCCTCGTGCGTACAGATTTCTAGAGTGTGAATTATTTCAGGGGATTGACCGTGGGCATAATTTGACTCTAAGGGAGAGCAAGAAAAAAGCGGACCGGCGTAAGCCGGCCCGCTCTCTAAATGGTTTATTTATGCAGGGTTAACTGCATCAGCCTGAGGACCCTTTGGACCCTGTACTACTTCAAAAGTAACGGCCTGACCCTCTTCAAGAGACTTGTAGCCATTGCCTTGGATCGCTGAGTAGTGAACGAATACATCTTGTCCGCCACCATCAACTGCAATGAAACCAAAACCCTTTTCAGAGTTGAACCACTTAACTGTACCTGTTGCCATGTAGATATTTCCTTCGGTATATGAGTAAAGCTGAAGTACTCCTCAGCTTCGGTCTTCCTCTAGTACAGCGATACCGAATCCATGAAACGGGTCCTGCCAAGCGTCCGACTAGTTGAAAGTGTAACTTAGATAGCGCAAATAAAAAGCCCCTGATCCCAGAAATGTGGATGAAAAATGGGGGATATGTCCACTTTCTAGGCTCATTCAGGTCTCACTCAGACCGCAATGACTCGTGATTGCGGTCTGAGTGAGTCGGTTCTTAACCCTCGAAGGAGCGCAGAACCAAGACCACGTTATGGCCACCAAAGCCAAAGGAGTCGTTGATCGCTGCGATCTGACCTTGGGGCAGCGCGCGAGGAGTGTCACGTACGACATCGATCACGACGGCTGGGTCCAAGTTTTCAATGTTGATTGTGGGTGGCGCAACGCGTTCATGAAGGGCGAGCACGCAGAAGATCGTTTCGATCGCACCTGCACCGCCGAGTAGATGGCCGGTCATAGATTTAGTTGCCGAAACAGCTACATGGTTGATGTGATCACCTAAAGCTGCGGCCAACGCATTAGCTTCCGCGACATCGCCAACTGGGGTAGAGGTTGCGTGAGCATTGAGGTGAACGACCTCGGCGAGATCAACACCAGAATCTTCGAGTGCAAACTTCACTGCGCGAGTAACACCGCTACCAGATGGGTCTGGGGCGGCAATATGGTAGCCATCGGAGGTAAGGCCTTGTCCGGAGAGCTCTGCGTAGATACGTGCGCCACGGTTTTGGGCATGCTCGAGCGATTCGATAACGATCACTCCGCCGCCTTCACCTAGGACGAAGCCATCACGATCTTGATCGTATGGGCGCGATGCGCGCGCTGGCTCCTCGTTGCGAGTTGAGAGCGCTTTCATGGATGCGAATCCAGCAATAGGAAGGGGATGGATTGCGGCTTCAACTCCGCCGGCAACCACAATGTCGGCGCGACCTGTGCGAATCATCTCCATCGCATATCCGATTGCCTCTGCGCCAGAAGCGCAAGCACTAACAGGTGTATGGACGCCAGCCTTTGCACCGAGTTCAAGTCCGACATTTGCAGATGGACCATTGGGCATCAGCATCGGTACGGTGTGAGGACTGACTGAGCGCGGACCTTTTTCGCGCAAAATGTCATATTGATCAAGCAGTGTAATGACGCCACCGATTCCTGACGCAACAACGACACCGAGGCGTTCTTTATCAACCTCAGGGGAGCCCGCATCTTTCCAGGCTTCGCGTGCTGCAATCAGAGCGAACTGCTCAGAGCGATCTAGGCGGCGCATCTCAACGCGCTCCATGACCTCACTCGGCTCAACCATCACTCGCGCAGCAAACTTTACGGTCGAAGCTTCGGTCCACTCTTCGTTGAGAGTGCGAGCGCCGCTCTTTCCGGCAAGCAAATTTGCCCAGGTCGTTGGCACATCGCCACCAAGCGGTGTCGTTGCGCCAAGTCCGGTTACTACTACGCGAGGTCTGGTCATTGAGTTCTTTTCTCTCTAAGCCGGCTGTGCTGGTTAGTTATTAATTAGTTATTAATAAGTGAGTAATGAGTTACTTAGCGGCTGAAACGATGAAGTTCACTGCATCGCCAACAGTTGCCATCTTTGTCACTTCTTCATCAGGAATCTTGACGCCGAACTTCTCTTCAGCAGCAACGACAACTTCAACCATGCTGAGTGAATCAACTTCTAGGTCATCGCTAAAGCTCTTACCCATTTCGATCTTGCTTGCATCTACGCCAGCAACTTCTACAACGATCTCTTTGATCCCTGCAAGTACTTCATCTTGAGTTAGTGCCATGTGGAGCCTCTTTCGTGTGAGTGGGGTGGAACTTAGGTAAGTGGTGCGGGAGGTAACTCGACGACTTGACCAGAGAAGACCAGTCCAGCGCCGAATCCTAGGAGGAGAGCATTTTTCCCGTGGAGTTCTGGGTGCTCAAGGAGCAGTTGATCCATCGCCAGTGGGATAGATGCTGCGGATGTATTACCTGTGGTGCGAATATCGCGAGCGATAACGACCGATTCAGGCAATTCCATTGATTTTGCGAGCGAATCGATGATCCGTTCGTTTGCTTGATGAGGGATGAAAGCTGCGATATCAGAAGGCACAAGACCGGATTTGGCGATGATCTCCTGGCCAACTTTCGCAACCTCATAGACCGCCCAACGAAATACCTTTTGACCCTCTTGGTGAATGACCGGCCATGCCGTTGCGCTGAGGTTTGCACCTGGCTTGTAGTCGAGCCAAGAAGGTTCCATAGCAATCGCTTCGCGATTGGTGACATCAGAGCCCATGATCGAAGGTCCAATCCCAACATGATCACTTGGTCCAACAACAACCGCTCCTGCACCATCTGCAAAGATAAATGAGGTGGCACGATCATCAAGATCAAGGAAGTCGGAGATCTTCTCTGCGCCGATCACAAGGACATAGGTGGATGTTCCAGCGCGAACCATGTCGTTGGCAAGCCCCACGCTATACGAGAATCCGGCGCAGGCTGCGTTTACATCGAACGCTGCGGCGCGATCAATGCCTAAGCGTGCACCTACATCGGTCGAAGCGCTTGGAGTTTGAAATGGATAGGTGATGGTGGCAAAGATGATGGTGTCGATTTGGGCCGGAACTAAGCCCGCACGCTTAATCGCGATAGTAGAGGCGGCAACGGCCATATCGGTGAGCGATTCTTCTGGACCTGCCCAATGGCGGGTTGCGATTCCGGTGCGTTGTTGAATCCACTCATCACTTGAATCGATGCGTTCGACCAATTCGGAGTTAGGAACGACGCGGGCTGGGCGATGTGCTCCCACCGAAAGTATGCGCGCTTCACGATGCGGATTTGGATTGATAATCGCCATCGTTACGCCCCTACCTTGCTTGAGTGAGCCAGAATAAATTCAACGCCTGCTTCAAGATCATCAGGGCTTTTGAGTGCAAACGAAGCGATCTCGGGTTGGGCGCGCTTGAGTAGACCGGTGAGGGTTCCGCCTGGAGCGACTTCGAGAACTCCCGTGACGCCTTGCTGCGCAAGTGTGGCCATGCATAAGTCCCAACGAACTGGGCCAGCTACCTGGCCGACGATGCGAGAGATCAACTCTTGCCCATCGGTAATGATTGCACCATCTTTATTAGAAAGCACTGGAATTTTTGGATTGTGGATGATCGCCGCTTCGGCTGCCTCTTTCAACTTCGCCACGGCCGGAGCCATAACGCTGGTATGAAATGCGCCAGAGACTTGAAGTGGACGTACGCGCGCGCCTTCTGGCGGATTTTCGGCGAGTTGGGCAAGGGCGGAGAGCGCACCGGCCGCGACAATTTGACCGCCACCATTCTCATTCGCTGGGGTTAAACCAAGGGCGGTAAGCGCGGCAACCACGGTTTCGCGCTCTCCACCTAAAACAGCGGACATCCCGCTTTGGCTGCCTTGTGCGGCAAGGGACATGGCACGGGCACGAACATTGACCAGAGAGAGCGCGCTTTCGCCATCAATCGCCTCGGAGATTGCCGCAGCGGTGATCTCGCCTACGGAATGCCCCGCGAAGTAGGAGATATGCGAGGTGTCGAAGCCAACTTTTTCAAATAATTGGAGTGAACTAATCAGACCAGCTGCTACGAGGAGCGGCTGAGCGTGCGAAGTCTCGCGAATTTCATCGGCATCGCTCACGGTTCCGAGGCGAACCAGATCAAGCTCGATCAACTCCGACCACTTCGAGACGAGCGAGTGGGAGAGGGGGTGTTCTAGCCACGGAGCCAAGAAGCCAGGAGTCTGAGCGCCTTGACCGGGTGCGACGATTGCGAGCATTTAAAAAGTTTAAGCGGGGGCTGGTATTACTACCGAGTACTAACGCCACACTGCGCCTACTTTCTTCATAGACTGCGGTGGTGGCTATCTACCTGGATCATGCGGCGACCACGCCCATGCTCCCCGAGGCACAGGTAGCGCTCAACTCCCAGATCGCCGACTTTGGAAATGCCTCGAGCCTTCATACCTATGGCCGCGCCGTTCGGCGCCGAGTAGAGGAGGCGCGAGAGGAGATCGCCGCACTTGTAGGAGCAGACCCCACGGAGATCATCTTCACTGGGTCGGGCACCGAGGCGAATAACCTCGCCGTGAAGGGTTTCTACTGGAGCGCAGTCGCGCGCGATCCGTCGCGAAAGCTGATTGTGGTTGCCGCATTTGAGCACCATGCAATTTTGGAGCCGATTGAATGGCTGGCTGAGCACGAAGCGGCCGAGACCCGTTACATCCCAATTTTGCCAACGGGGTTGATCGATCTTGATGCGCTCGCGGAGATCATCGAACGAGACCGAGATCGAATTGCGCTGATCACGGTGATGCATTCCAATAATGAGGTCGGCACGATTCAGCCGATCGCGAAGGTGGTTGCGCTCGCTGGTGAGATTCCAGTTCACACCGATGCGGTTCAGAGCTTTGGCAAAGTTGATCTCAATTTTGGCGAATTAGGAGTTACTTCGGCAACGATTAGTTCTCACAAAATTGGTGGGCCGCTTGGTGTCGCCGCGTTGGTTTTAGGACATGGAATTGATCTCACACCAATCTTGCATGGTGGCGGGCAAGAACGCGATATCCGAAGTGGCACGATCAACGCTCCTTCGATCGTTGCCTTTGCCGCAGCAGCTCACGCCATCTCGCACACAAGGGCGGATAATTTTCTTCGGATCGCTGAACTTCGCGACTCACTCAAGAGTGTCATAGCTGAGCAGATACCCGATGCCAAATTTAATGGATACATCGCAGGTGCGTCGACCACGGAGAGTTTGCCCGGAATATTAAACGTCACCTTCCCTGGAACCGAGTCGGATAGTCTTCTCTTGCTCTTGGATAATGCGGGCATTGCAGCATCCACGGGATCGGCTTGCAGTGCTGGAGTTCAACGAGCAAGTCATGTCTTAATCTCAATGGGGCGTAGCGAAGAAGAGGCGGCATCGTCGATGCGATTCTCACTTGGTAGCACTTCTGCGCAAGCGGATATACAGAGAGTTGGCGAAGTGATCGCTGAGATTGTTAAAAGTGCGCGAGCTGCGTACTCAATGGGAAGAGGGGCTGCGCGATGAAGGTCATTGCCGCGATGAGTGGTGGCGTCGACTCTGCTGTTGCAGCGGCGCGCGCTGTCGAAGCAGGCCACGATGTCATTGGCGTGCACTTAGCACTCTCCAGCAACCCACAAAAGTACCGTTCTGGTGCGCGCGGTTGCTGCACTATTGAAGACTCGCACGACGCCCGTCGTGCAGCAGATGTGATCGGCATTCCTTTCTATATTTGGGATATGGCAGAGGAATTTCATGCCGGAGTTGTCGAGAATTTCATCGATGAATATGCCCAGGGCCGCACGCCTAACCCTTGTTTGCGGTGCAACGAGAAGATTAAATTCCAGGCCGTTCTTGATCGCGCCTCCGCCCTTGGTTATGACGCGGTTGTCACTGGCCATTATGCACAGATGCGCATCGACGAATCTGGCAACCGTGCGATGTATCGTGCAGTTGATCCGCTCAAAGATCAGTCATATGTACTCGCCGTTCTCAACGAGCGACAACTTGCTGGTGCGATGTTTCCCTTAGGCGATAGCCACAAAACCGATATTCGTATTGAAGCAAAGGCGCGCGGACTTTATGTTGCGAATAAACCAGATAGTCACGACATCTGCTTTATTCCATCAGGAAATAACGCTGGCTGGTTACGCGATCGATTGGGCAGCGAGAGCGGCCCCATCGTCGACCAAGATGGCCAAGAACTCGGGCGCCATCAAGGTGCCTATACCTACACAATTGGTCAGCGTCGCGGGCTTGGCCTCAGCGTTCCAACTGTGGATGGCTCACCTCGGTATGTTCTTAAGATTGAGCCAAAGACAAATACGGTTGTTGTTGGTGCAAAGGAAGACTTGGCGATCACTCAGATCATTGGCGAGAAGCCGATCTGGTGCGGCCCTATGCCCGAGCAGCATCTAGAACATCGCGGTTTCGCTCAGATTCGTGCGCATGGATCCGCCCTGCCATGCACCTACCGAGTAACCGAAAGTTCGATCCAAGCTACCCTCGACGAACCTCTCCTTGGATTAGCAGCAGGACAAGGCCTGGTTATCTACGACGGCGATCGCGTGGTTGGCTCGGCGACCGTGAGCGATACGGAGTAATTTTCGATCGTGGAATCGCCTGCAGATCAGATCACTCGGCTTTGCGAAGAGATTCGTGGCCACCAATTTCGCTATTACGTTCTTGATGATCCGACGATCAGCGATGCTGAGTTTGATCGCTTACTCAAAGAATTAGAGCAGTTAGAAAAGGCACATCCCGAACTTCGTTCACCGGATTCTCCAACCGCGCTTGTCGGTGGTGGGTTCGCCACCGCCTTTGAGCAACGTGATCACATCGAAAAGATGATGAGTCTAGATAATGCATTTGGCTTTGATGAGCTCGAAGCATGGGGGGAGCGGGTTGCAAAGGGGCTCGCTGATTCAGATTCACCTAGCTGGCTCTGCGAAGTAAAGGTTGATGGGCTTGCAATCAACTTGCTCTATCGTGATGGAAAGTTAGTTCAAGCTCTTACCCGAGGTAATGGTGTGACCGGCGAAGATGTCACGCTCAACGTGAAGACCATCTCAGCAATACCTCACCAGCTCACGGGCAGCGGCTTTCCGGCGACGCTTGAAGTTCGTGGCGAGGTCTTCTTTCCGCTGAAGGCATTCGAAGAGTTCAATGCCCGGATTCAAGCCGAAGGCAAGAGCGCCTTTGCTAATCCACGGAACGCAGCCGCTGGCTCGTTGCGTCAGAAAGACCCTCGCGTCACAGCAAGCCGCCCACTCTCGATGGTGGTTCACGGCATCGGTGCATGCGATGGGCTGAGTTTTCAGACACAAGCAGATGCCTACAAGCAGCTCGGTGCATGGGGTCTTCCGATTAGCAAACGCTACAAAGTCGTCACTAGCGTGAAGCAGGTTGAAGAGTTTATTAACTATTACGGCGAGCATCGTCACGAAGTAGAACACGAGATTGATGGCGCTGTGGTTAAGGTCAATGAGATTGATTTGCAACAACGCCTGGGCTTTACGTCACGTGCACCGAAGTGGGCGATCGCATTTAAATATCCTCCCGTAGAAGTCACGACAAAGTTATTGGATATCAAGGTGAGTGTCGGCCGTACTGGCAGGGTTACCCCGTTCGCGTTTATGGAACCAGTAGTAGTTGCCGGCTCGACCGTCTCCAATGCAACACTTCA
>CAIZGZ010000046.1 GCA_903932695.1 uncultured Actinomycetes bacterium
CGAAGTGATCGACACATCAGCGAAGAAGATCGTTGAGACTGTTGAGCGCACTGGTGCAACTGTCGCAGGTCCCGTTCCGCTGCCAACAGAGAAGAACACCTTCTGTGTTATTCGCTCTCCTCACAAGTACAAGGACAGCCGTGAGCACTTTGAGATGCGCACCCACAAGCGCCTCATCGACATCATCGATCCAACACCTAAGACTGTTGACTCATTGATGCGTCTTGATCTCCCTGCTGGCGTCGACATTGAGATTAAGCTCTAAGGGGACCTGACAGATGACTACTACACAATCACAGGGCTCAGCCATCAAGGGAATCCTTGGCAAGAAGCTCGGCATGACACAGGTTTTCGATGCAAATAACAAGATCGTTCCAGTAACTGTTGTATCCGTTGGATCAAATATTGTTACTCAGATCCGCACCCTCGAGAAGGATGGCTACACAGCAATCCAACTCGGCTTCGGTGCCATCGATCCTCGCAAGGTAACTAAGCCTGAGGCTGGACATTTCGCCAAGGCTGGCGTTACACCTCGCTCAGAAGTTGCAGAACTTCGCACAGCAAACGTTGATTCTTATTCAGTCGGTCAAGAGCTTGGCGCAGATACCTTTGCAGCCGGCGAATTGATCGATGCAACTGGTACATCCCGCGGTAAGGGATCTGCTGGTGTCATGAAGCGTCACGGCTTCTCTGGTATCGGAGCTTCTCACGGTGTAGACCGTAAGCACCGTATGTCAGGTTCGATCGGTAACCGCACAACACCAGGTCGCGTTTTCAAGGGAAAGCGCATGATGGGCCGTATGGGTGTTGAGACCGTCACAACTCAGAACTTGCTCGTTCACTCTGTCGATGCAGAGAAGAACTTGATCTTGGTTCGTGGTGCTATCCCTGGTCCTACAAACTCAACCGTCTTCCTACGCTCAGCTGCGAAGAAGGCTGTTTCTGAAACAATTACTAAAAAGGCAGGTGCATAAGCCATGGCTCTGACAATCGATATCAAGAGCGCTGAAGGCAAGAAGGTTGGCGACATCAATCTTCCTTCAGAGATCTTTGATGCGCAGACAAATGTTCCGCTTATCCACCAAGTAGTTGTTGCACAACTTGCAGCAGCTCGCTCGGGTACAGCAAAGGCAAAGACTCGCGCTGAAGTTTCTGGTTCAGGTAAGAAGCCATTTAAGCAAAAGGGAACAGGTCGCGCCCGTCAGGGTTCGGTCCGTGCTCCATTGCAGCGTCACGGTGGTGTCTCGCATGGTCCAGTACCTCGCAAGTATGACCAACGCACACCTAAGAAGATGATTGCAGCAGCACTTCGTGGCGTACTTTCAGATCGCCAACGCGAAGATCGCATCCACTGCGTCTCATCGATCACAGAGACCCCAACCACTCGTGGTGCAATCTCTGCGGTTCGCCAATTTTCAGATCGCAAGAATGTTCTTGTCGTTCTATCTCGTAGTGAAGATATTGCATGGCGTTCACTTCGCAATGCTGAGAACCTTCACCTCATTGTCAACGATCAACTCAATGCTTATGACGTTCTCATCGCAGATGATGTCGTCTTCTCAGAGAGCGCGATCCGCGAATTCATCGCCGGCCCAGCAAAGGCAGCATCTGCAGTTGCTCGTGAATCAGAAGTAGTAGAGGTGTCCGCATGAAGGACCATCGCGACGTACTCCTAGCTCCAGTTGTCTCTGAAAAGGCATATGGCTTGCTAGATGAGAACAAGTACACATTCTTTGTTGCAAAGGATGCCAACAAGACAGAGATCAAGATCGCTGTTGAGAAGGTATTTAATGTCAAGGTTTTGAGCGTCAACACAATGAACCGTCAGGGCAAGCGTCTTCGCACTGCCAAGGGTTTTGGTAAGCGCAACGACACCAAGCGTGCCATCGTGCACGTTGCTGCCGGCGACCGCATCGACATCTTCGGAGGTCCGGTTTCTTAAGGCTCGCCTTAGATAACTGGGACTAGAAGAAGAAGAGGAAGATAAAAAATGGCCTTACGTAAACTCAAGCCGACCACTCCTGGTCAGCGCGGCGCTAGCGTTCCTGATTTCGCTGAGATCACACGCACCACTCCTGAGAAGTCATTGGTTCGTCCAATCCACTCAAAGGGCGGCCGTAACGCATCTGGAAAGATCACTGTTCGTCACCAAGGTGGCGGTCACAAGCGTGCTTACCGTCTGATCGATTTCACCCGTAACGATAAGGATGGCATTCCAGCAAAGGTTGCCCATATCGAATACGATCCAAATCGCACAGCTCGTATCGCACTTCTGCATTACGCAGATGGCGAGAAGCGCTACATCATTGCACCGAACAAGCTCAACCAAGGCGACAAGGTCGAGAACGGTCCATCAGCGGATATCAAGCCAGGCAATAACTTGCCGCTTCGCAATATCCCAGTTGGTACCGTGATCCACGCTATCGAACTTCGCCCAGGTGGCGGAGCGAAGATCGCTCGTTCAGCAGGCGCAAGCGTTCAGCTTGTTGCTAAGGATGGCCCATACGCACAACTTCGTATGCCATCAGGTGAAATTCGTAACGTCGATGTTCGTTGCCGCGCAACTGTTGGTGAAGTTGGAAACGCTGAGCAATCAAATATCAACTACGGAAAAGCTGGTCGTAAGCGCTGGTTAGGCGTACGTCCAACTGTTCGTGGTGTTGTTATGAACCCAGTTGACCACCCACACGGTGGTGGTGAAGGTAAGACTTCCGGTGGACGTCACCCAGTTTCACCTTGGGGTAAGCCAGAAGGTCGCACGCGCAAGAAAAAGGCGAGCGATGCACTTATTGTCCGTCGTCGTAAGTCGAA
>CAIZGZ010000047.1 GCA_903932695.1 uncultured Actinomycetes bacterium
GACAACCAAGAAGGTTGTTAAGAAGACAGCTGCTAAGAAGCCTGCTGCAAAGAAGGCTCCAGCACGTCGTAAGAAGGCTGCTGCAAAGAAGTAAATCCCCATTGGAAAAGCCCGCCATGAAAATGGCGGGCTTTTTTATTTCCCTTGCGAGAGATCACTATCGAGAAAGAAACCGAAGTTACTCTTCGCAATTCCCGGAGAGTTGTTCGCGCAACTTGCCACTGACTCGCTCAAATATTCTGGCGAGATCCTCTTGATCCTTGGCGGAAAGGTGTTCTAAAAAGCGAGTACGGATACTCTCCATATGATCCGGCGCCGCCTTGACGATCGCCTTCCACCCCTTCTCGCTCATCACGGCAAAGTAGCCGCGCTTATCTTCTTCGCAGACCCGCCGGGTTACCCAGCCAGATTTCTCCATCGCCTTAATACGGTGCGAAAGTCGAGATTTGGAGATGAGGGCAGATTCCGCCAGTTCGCTCATGCGAATCTGACGATCCGGAGCCTCCGAGAGAAGCACCAAGATCTCATAGTCGGCGAGAGAGAGATTGTGTGAATCGAGATCGTTCTCCATGACCTCCCACAAAGTGCGAGAAGTCTGAATATAAGCACGCCATGCTTTGAGCTCCTTGGGTGCGAGCCAACGCGGCTCACTCTTCTTGGCGGTCATACCTCAAGGGTACGCCAACCCGGGAATTGTTGAAAGTTGAAATACTCCGTCGACCAATTACCTGTATTACTCTGGCGGCATGAGCAAAGATCTAAAGAGCGGAATTTTCCTCGACTACATGAAGCCAGAGATTCGTCCGCAAGATGACCTCTTTCGGTTCGTCAACGGCCACTGGCTAGAGACCAAAGAGATCCCGGCCGACCGCGCCGCGGATGGTCACTTCAACCGTCTACGTGAACTCTCTCAAGATCAGGTCCGGGCAATCATCAACGACCTCTCTGAAACCGTCGCCGCCCCGGGTAGCAACGCACAGAAGATCGGAGATCTCTATCGCTCATTTATGGATGAGGATCGCATTGAAGCTCTGGGCATCTCCCCTATTCAGGCAGATCTCGACCGCACCCTTGCGGTCGCTACTCGATCAGAATTTCTTGAGGTGATGGGCGAGCTTGAACTTCGTGGTTTTGGCGGACTCTTCTATACCTACATCTCCACCGATGCTCGTGCATCTGACCAGAACATCACCTATATGGGGCAGAGCGGATTGAGCTTGCCGGATGAGGCCTACTATCGCGAGGCCGAATATGCAGCGATCCGCACCGCCTTGGTCGATCACATTGAAGCAATCTTTACCTTGGCGAAAATCTCAGATGCCAAAGGTCATGCCAATCGGGTGCTAGCACTCGAAACCCAGATCGCATCACACCACTGGGATCAGGTGAAAGATCGCGATGCCGATCTGACCTATAACAAGCGAAGCTTCACTGAGCTCCAATCCATGATGCCAGCCTTTGATTGGAAGCTATGGATGGGCGCAACTCAAATGCCTGATCGGATTCTGGCCGAGGTGGTTGTGGGTCAGCCTTCCTACTTCGAAGGCATTAACGCCATGCTTGAAAAATTTGATCGCGATGCTTGGTCATCTTGGTTGGCCTGGCATCTTCTCTCGGGGGCTGCTTCGTATCTCAGCCGTGACTTCGTTAATCAGAACTTCGCTTTCTACGGAACTATCTTGTCTGGTATTCCAGAATTGCGCGAGCGATGGAAGCGCGGAGTTGGGCTCGTAGAAGGTGCCTTAGGTGAGGCGATCGGTGAAATCTACGTCCAGCGCCACTTCCCACAAGCAGCGAAAGATCGCATGCAAGAGTTGGTCGCCAATCTCATCGAGGCGTATCGGGTTGATATTGCGGCTCTTGATTGGATGAGCGAGGAGACAAAGGCGAAAGCCTTTATCAAACTCGATAAGTTCACCCCAAAAATCGGCTACCCCGATAAGTGGCAGGACTACTCCTCTCTCGAGATTGTGCCGGATGATCTGATCGCCAACTTAGCTGCGATCGCAAAATTTGGTCAGGAGTATCAATTCTCCAAAATCGGAGCACCCGTTGATCGTCTGGAATGGCATATGACGCCTCAGACCGTCAATGCGTATTACAACCCCGGCATGAATGAGATCGTCTTTCCGGCGGCTATTTTGCAGCCACCATTTTTCGATCTTGAGGCGGACGATGCGGTTAACTACGGCGCTATCGGAGCGGTAATTGGCCACGAAATTGGCCACGGCTTCGATGACCAAGGTTCCAAATATGACGGTGATGGAAATCTTGAGAATTGGTGGAGTGAAAGCGATCGCATCGAGTTCGAAAAGCGCACCGCAAAATTAATCGAACAATACGATGCGCTCCACCCCACTCTCGCGCCAGATGTCCATGTAAACGGCGCTCTCACGATCGGTGAGAACATCGGCGACCTAGGCGGGCTCACAATCGCTTACAAGGCCTATCAGATCGCTTTAAACGGCAATCCTGCGCCGGTAATAGATGGCTTTACCGGGTATCAGCGACTATTTATTGGTTATGCCCAGACCTGGTGTGGAAAGCAACGTCCCGAAGAGGTCCGTCGCCGCGTTTCTAGTGATCCACACTCACCGGACGAGTTCCGTTGCAACCAGATCGTGAAGAACTTCGACCCGTTCTATGAGGCATTTGATGTGACCGAGGGCGACGCGTTGTATCTGCCGCCCGTCGATCGAGTTCGTATCTGGTAGTTCTTATTTAGTAGCTAGGCGTGCTTCACGGCGCGCCTTCTGCTCCTGTGGGTTAGGAACCGGCACTGCTGAGAGCAGGCGCTGGGTATAGGCATCTTGTGGGTTCTTCAAGATCGCATCGCGTGATCCCACCTCAACCAGGTTTCCATTCTGCATTACTGCAATCCGGTGCGACAAGATATCGACTACAGCCAAGTCGTGGCTGATGAAGAGGCAGGCGAACTTCAACTCTGCCTGCAACTCTTGCAAGAGTTCAAGGAAGCGAGCTTGGACCGATACATCGAGAGCCGAGGTTGGCTCATCGGCGATCAAGATATCCGGTGCTAGCGCCAATGCGCGAGCGATACCTACGCGCTGACGTTGTCCACCTGAAAGTTCGTGCGGATAACGGTTGCGATAGCTCTTAGGGAGTTCGACCTGACTCAAGAGCTCTTCTACTCGACGATCGAGATCTTTACCCTTGGCGATATTTGCGAGCAAGAGTGGTTCACCGATGCTCTCACCGATTGGCAAGCGAGGGTTGAGTGAGCTCGCTGGATCCTGGAAGACGATGCCGGTGTTGCGGCGGATTTGGCGAAGCTCCTTGAGCGATGCGCCGCTGATGTCACGACCTACTACCTCAAGCTTTCCGGATTTGATGGGAATCAATCCGATCGCTGCGCGACCAACGGTTGTTTTACCAGAACCAGATTCACCAACGAGTCCAACAATCTCGCCTGGATAGATCTCGAGGTTGAAATCTTTCACGGCGGTAAAGGCTGGGATACGGCCACGCTTTGGATATTCAATCGTGACGTTCTCGAGGCGAAGCACCGGCGCTGGCTTTTGGTTCTCGGTGTAAGGCAGTTGGCGCATCTGCGTGCTGCCAAGCTTTGGAACCGAGGCGAGTAGTTCGCGGGTGTAAGGATGTGTTGGACGGTTGAAGATCTGATCGGCGCTACCTTGATCAACGACGACGCCATCCTTCATCACCAAGATTTCATCTGCCATATCGGCAACAACGCCCATGTCGTGGGTGATGAGCAAGATCGCAGAGTTCATCTTGTCGCGAAGTCCGCGCATCAGATCCAAAATCTCGGCCTGGACAGTGACATCAAGGGCCGTGGTTGGCTCATCGGCGACCAAGAGCGCTGGATCGCAGGCAAGGGCCTGAGCGATCATTGCGCGCTGACGCTGACCACCTGAGAGTTGGTGTGGGTACTTATCGACGGATTTAGCGGGATCTGGGATCTCAACTAACGTGATGAGTTCGATCGCACGAGCGCGAGCCTGCTCTGGGCCCATATCGAAGTGAGTGCGGAGCGTCTCGATGATTTGAAAACCGATGGTGTAGACCGGATTGAGCGCGGTCATTGGCTCTTGGAAGATATAGGCGACTTCTTTGCCGCGGAACTTCTGGAGCAACTTTGACGGTGCGCCGAGCATCTCGACATCCTTCACCTTGACGCTGCCAGAGGTGCGGGCGTTCGATGCCAACAGGCTCATGAGTCCCATCGCGGTCGTTGACTTACCCGATCCAGACTCACCAACAATCGCAAGCGTCTTACCGGGATGCAGGTCGAAGTTCATATCAACCGCAGCTGGATACCAGGTGCCATCGACCCAGAACTCAACGGTGAAATCTTTGACGCGTAATACTGGCTCGCTCATGAAAGTACCTCACTGA
>CAIZGZ010000048.1 GCA_903932695.1 uncultured Actinomycetes bacterium
CCAGTTTACCCTCGATCGTCGAGCCCAAATTTACCCTTAGGCCAGCGAGCGAGAAACGCGGCGCAGAGCACCAACCCAGCATCACGAGCGATTTCCGTGGCGTAGACCCCGGCATGGACCTTGCCATCAGCGGTGATGCCGCCATTACCAAAACAACCACAATTGATCGGGAGCTTACGAATCCATGCACTCGCAATGGCGATGATAAAGAGCGCCATGAGTGCGCCTGCACCGATCCCAGACCACTTGACCCAAATTCCCAGGATGAGCAGCAAAGCTCCGCCGATTTCAAGCCATGGCAAGATTAAGCCAAAAGTATTTGCAAGCGAGGTCGGAAGAATTTCATAGACACGTACCGAGGACTGAGCCTCACTTGGCGACATCGCCTTAATCCAACCAGCCGCTAGCAAGACGCCGCCTAAAATTAATCGAGCGACCAGTGTCAACCATTGCTGAACATCGGTTGTGAAATATCTCTTCATGGCTTATCCCCTACTCATTGCGGCAGCTAGGTTCCTGGCGAGTTCGGCGACCGCCGCAATTGCCGCTTGCTGTGATGGCGCATCTTGGATTGCGCGAATAAATGCAGAACCGACGATGACACCATCGGCATATTGTGCGACTTCGTGCGCTTGCTCTGGCGTCGAAACTCCAAGGCCAACCGCGATTGGCTTTTCCGTAATTCGGCGCAAGCGAGTAACGAGCTCTTGGGCGCCGCTCGAGACGGAGGTGCGAGTTCCAGTAACTCCCATCAACGAAGCTGCATAGATAAATCCCGACGTTGCCGATACTACTTTCTCTAACCGTTCATCACTCGTACTCGGTGCTACAACAAAGATTCGATTTCGATCATGTTCGAGAGTTGCAGCCATCCAAGGAGCAGACTCCTCTACGGTTAAATCTGGGGTAATGACACCGCTGCCACCCGCATTGTTGAGGTCCGAGACGAATGCATCTACGCCATAGCGTTCGATGGGATTCCAGTAGGTCATGATGACAGTTGGCGCATACGGCGAAACCGCTGCAACCGTTGCCATGACATCATGAGCGGTAGTTCCTTGCGCAAGTGATTGCTCGGAGGCGGCTTGAATAATCGGCCCATCCATCACTGGATCGCTATAGGGAAACCCAACTTCGATGGCATCGACGCCTCCGTCGATCATCGCTCGAATAATCTCCACTCCGCCTTCATGAGAAGGGAAACCCGCGGGAATAAATCCAATCAGTGCGGCACGATTCTCGCTGCGAGTGCGCTCAAAGAGATCTTCTAATGGGGTGCTCATTACAACGGAATTCCAAAGTACTGGGCGGCGGTTTGAACATCTTTATCGCCACGACCCGAGAGGTTGATTAAGAGAACCGCATCTGGGCCAAGTTCTTTGCCTACCTGCATCGCCCCTGCCAACGCATGCGCGGTCTCGATCGCCGGAAGAATTCCTTCAGTCTTCGCTAGTAGAGAGAAGGCCGCCATCGCTTGCGCATCTGTAATCGCGCGATACTCGGCACGACCTAAATCGTGCAGATATGCGTGCTCGGGACCAACTCCTGGATAGTCAAGTCCGGCAGAGATTGAATGAGACTCCACGGTCTGACCGCTCTCATCTTGGAGGAGGTATGAACGGGTGCCATGGAGTACGCCAGGCGAACCACCGGTGATGGTTGCCGCATGCTTACCGGTTTCGACTCCGCTGCCACCGGCTTCAAGACCAATGAGCCGGACTCTTGAATCCTCGATAAATGGATGGAAGATTCCGATTGCATTTGAGCCACCGCCAACGCAGGCCAAGATCGCATCAGGGAGTCGTCCGACGAGTTGTAGAACTTGCTCGCGAGCTTCGACGCCAATAATTCGGTGGAAATCGCGCACCATCGTAGGAAATGGATGTGGACCCGCCACGGTACCTAGTAGGTAATGGGTGGTCTCAACATTTGTCACCCAATCGCGCATCGCTTCGTTGATGGCATCTTTGAGGGTCTTGCTTCCTTGGGTTACTGGAATTACTTCTGCACCGAGCATCTTCATGCGTGCAACGTTGAGTGATTGGCGTTTTGTATCTTCTTCGCCCATGTAGACAACGCATTCCAACCCCATAAGGGCTGCTGCTGTTGCGGATGCAACGCCATGTTGCCCAGCTCCGGTCTCGGCGATGATTCGCTTCTTCCCCATTTTCTTTACCAACAGGGCTTGGCCCAAAACGTTATTAATCTTGTGTGATCCGGTGTGATTTAAATCTTCGCGCTTGAGCAGAATTCGAGCGCCGCCAGCATGCTCCGCAAAACGCTTTGCTTCGGTGATGATGCTTGGTCGACCGGTATACGTGCGATGCAACTCAGCGAGCTCACGTTGAAACTCTGGATCCACCATAGCGCTCTGGTAAGCCAGAGTGAGCTCATCAAGAGCAGCAATCAGAGCCTCGGGAACGAAGCGTCCGCCGTACGGGCCAAAATGACCGGGGATCTCTACCTGAGTACTCATAAGGGAAACCTACCAGCGAACTATCGACCTAGCAGTTCAGAGATTGCGCGCACTGGATCACCAGATTTCACCAGCGTCTCACCCACCAAGATTGCTTGTGCTCCAGCGTTTTCGGCAATGACCACTTGCTCGCGCGTTGCGATCCCGGATTCTGCTACCGCCAATATTTCACGCGGGACCATGGGAATGAGTCGCTCAAAGGCATCAGGATTGATCTCGAGCGTCTTAAGATTGCGAGAGTTGATGCCAATAATCTTTGCACCGATAGCTACTGCGCGCTCTAGCTCGTTCTCATCATGCACTTCTACCAATACGTTCATACCTAGCTCTGTCGCCATCTGGTAGAAATCATTGAGTTGCGTATCCGAGAGCGATGCGACAATCAGGAGCATGAGATCTGCACCGATCACCCTGGTCTCTAATACTTGAAACTCTGTGACAATAAAATCTTTACGTAAAATCGGGATGGTGAGCTCTCGTCGAACCGCAACGAGATCATTGATCGAACCACCAAAGCGTCGTGGTTCGGTGAGCACGCTCACCACCGCAGCATCCGCTTCTTGGTAAGTGGCAGCAAGTGCAACCGGGTCGGTGATCGCTGCTAGAGCTCCCTTACTCGGCGACGAGCGCTTCACTTCGGCAATGATCTGTGTTCCGGGGCGAGAGAGCGATGCATAAGCATCAATCACCGTTGGGGCGTTCTCCAGAGAGTTCCGCAATTGCGAGAGCGGAACGATGCGCTGTTGGAGATCCTCGAGAACTCCCTCAACGATCGATTCGAGTGCAGTACTCATAGTGTCGGATCTTCGCCTTCACTCAACGCCGACCAAGGCGTGCGGTGCTTTGGTTCATATCGACGAGAGAGCCCGCGACGCACCAACCGGACCGAGAAATAGGCCGCAAGGAGGAGCAAGGCGAGTACAAGCAGCAACTTAAAAATTAACATTTAGACCTGCCTTAAGAGATTAGCGCTGGCGATTGCTCCAAGAACTGCGGCTGCTTTATTTTGACATTCGAGGTCTTCGCTCTCGGGGATGGAGTCGGCAACAACGCCGGCGCCAGCTTGTACATAGGCCTTGCCATCTTTGATCACCGCTGTTCTGATGGCGATACAGGTATCGATATTCCCACGGAAATCGAGGTAACCGATCGTTCCTCCATAGATACCTCGTCGAGTCGGTTCGTGCTCTTCGATGATCGACATGGCGCGTGGCTTTGGTGCACCGGAGAGCGTTCCGGCTGGAAAGACCGCAAGGAGTGCATCGACCGGCGATGAGCTCGGCGAGAGTTTGCCAGTCACCGTAGAGACAATATGCATCACGTGCGAGAACCGCTCAATATTCATAAATTCGACTACTTCCACACTTCCCGGAGCACATACGCGACCGAGATCGTTTCGACCGAGATCGACGAGCATGAGATGTTCGGCGCGCTCTTTCGGGTCGGCTAATAGCTCTTGGGCGCTCTGAGCATCAATCTCTGGATCTTCGCTGCGAGGTCGAGTACCGGCGATTGGGTGGATCATCACATCGTTACCGCTAATTTTGACGAGCGCTTCGGGGCTGGAGCCGACAATCTCGAGACCATCATCGAAGCGGAAGAGATACATATAGGGACTTGGGTTAGATGCACGAAGAGTGCGATAGATATCAAAGGCATCGGCGTGTACCTCTATCTCAAAGCGTTGCGAGAGAACGACTTGAAATGCTTCACCTGAGCGAATCTCTTCCTTGATCGCTTCAATCTTCGCGCAGAAATCGGCGCTTGAAGTATTTCTAGAGTAGATCGGAGTCGTTTTTTCGATCGGAGAACTCAGAGCTAAGTGAGATGGCTCCCTCAAAA
>CAIZGZ010000049.1 GCA_903932695.1 uncultured Actinomycetes bacterium
GAGGGCAATACTGTTAGCAGTTCCCGCATAGACCGTAATGTTTGCGCCTGCTGTTGTGAGCGAGCCACTCGAAAATAAGAATCCGTATTGAGTTCCAGCAACACCACCGATGGAGATGCCAGAGAATGATGCGGTACCTGCTACGGCACTGACCGTTGTCGTTCCGGAGATTGATCCCCCGACTCCCGCAGTAATAGCCATCGAGACGCTCGCGGCGGTGTTCACGATATTGCCGCCGGAATCCTCAATGTACGCAATCGGTTGTTGCGCTAGAAGCGCTCCGGCAGCTGTCGTTACGTTTGCCGGGGTGCCGAGCACTACTTGGGTAGCTGTTCCAGTAGTTGCGGTGACGGTCTCATATATATTCGATATTCCGGTATGCGTGAATTGAAGAACATAGGCTCTGCCATTGACGCCATTGAGAACCAGGTTGGTAAAAGTCGCGACGCCAAAGACCGCGGCAACAGTTGTGGTTCCGCCAAGTGTGCCATTCGCTCCGGAGTAGATCGAAGCTGTGACGTTACCGTTATCCGTCGTAATTGTGTTGTTATATGCATCGACAAGGGTGATGATCGGTTGAGTCGCAATAGTTGCACCGGATCCGGAACTGCTCGAAATGACTTGAGTCTTTGCTTGAGCGCTTAACGCACCAGCGACAACTGAGATCGTAAAACTATTTGTCGTTGCGCTATTACCGTTTGCATCCGTTGCAGTCACAGTAATAGCTGCAGTGCCAGCCACCGTCGGGGTTCCGGAAATAGCTCCAGTTGAGGAGCTGAAATTCAAACCGCTCGGCAAATTTCCCGTGTAGGAATACGTAACAGTACCGATTGCACCAGAGACGGTTTCGGAGAGACTGTATGCGGTTCCTGCAGTTGCAGTAAGCGATGCACCGGAAGGTGTTGTAATACTCATAAAGCGCGGCGTGGTCGAGAACATTTGTGCGCCGTAGGTGGTGTTGAGGGTGACCGCCGATCCACCATTAAATGTGCTGATTACCGCTCCGAGATTGATGGCAGATGCACCGCCGTTGTTGTAGTACCAAAAATCAATCGGGTACGAGCGACCCACGTAGAGCGTCAAGGTTGTGTAATTTTGAGTGCAACCATCAGCCCAACAGGACAAGGCGTAACCCGAAGCACTGGTACCGAGCATGCTTACGGCACCACCGATCGAAATCGATGCACCATCATCCTTTCCTGATAACTGAAAGCTCACCGAAGCTGTAGTCGAGCCATCGTATTTGCCTGGGACCGTGAAATATCCATAGTCATGCTGGATCCACTGTGTTGCCTGCGTACACGTGGAACCGGACGTTGGGTCTGCCCCAGCGCTCGACCAGTTGAAATTTGTTTCTGTAAAATTTGAGGAGCCACAAACCAATTGGTTAGTTGTGATCGCTGGCGCCGATCCACCGAAGAAGCCATAGCTATCTTGCCCTTGGGTCACAATTTCATTTGATTGATTTGAGGCTCCCGTGTTTACAGTGAGAGTATTTCTTTCACCCATGTAGAAATCCGTAGCCAATAGCCCGCCCGCAGCTGTTGCGCCAGACGAAGCGATCGCCATCACCGCCATACCAGGGCCTGGTTGACTACCCGCAAAGTCATTAAACCCACTTCCAAATTCCACCGAATAACCGAGAGTGGAGGTAACGGCTAAGTCATTCCAGGTGTATGAGTTTCCTGAGCCGTAGAGATTGGCGGCGTTTTCAGCATTCGTACCAGAGGAGTTATTAGGTTCACCGGTAGCCCAATTTGAATATCCCGAGCTATTCGATGCATTAGAGCCAGCGTAAGCATTGCCGGAGTGATTTCCGTAGCCATTTGTATATGGATTGTTGCTCGGTGGAACTTTTGTATAACCAGTCGTATATGAGGTCATACCAGTGGAACCTCCGCAACCACTTGGGCTGGTAAAGGTCAGAACTGGGGTTCCTGACGAGTATGGCGCTGCGGAATGCGAGGTAGCAGTTACACCACACGTGGTGGAATAGGTAAGAACAGATCCAGCCTCTGGCGATCCCCCATTGCGGTCCCACTCAAAGACACCTTCTTGATACTGATCCGTTGCGCCGATCCATGAATTGCTTGTTCCGTTTGCACTGCCAGCAATCGAATTTTCACCCGCATCCACGATCGTTGCAAGGTATCCACTTTGGCCAACATAACCATTGGAAGTTGACGCACCTGCTGTCATTCCAGCTGGATAGGAGGCCAGCGTAGGATAGGTCTGGGCTTGGGTACGGACGTTCGCATACGTATCGGAGTTGCTGTTGTAATGATAAAAATGTCTGGTACCCCAGTAGTACTTAAAACTCGAGTCACTTGCACTCGCACCAACCCATATATAAGGAGTTCCTACGGTTGCCGGGGTGATGAGTTGGAGCGCGCCTAAAGCAGCGTTCGCGTTACCAACACTCGTCGCAGTGAAAATAATATTTTGGAAATTTCCTTGTGTCGTATAGGCAGCGCTACAAGCAGAACAAGCGCTCGATGTATTAGAAGTGCCAGGAGCAGCACCGTTAAACCAGTCATCGATAACCGTAATTCCGGTCCAACTCGAAAAATTTAAATATTCGGAAGATGACGATGGGTTTCGGAGAGCTACATAAACAATGATTCCATTTGGCGCGTTGGTGGAGTTGAGGTTTGTCGTGTTAAGCCAGTTTCCACCGCCAATCGTGGTCGTGCTATTCGGCGAAATCACGCTGGTTGAATTTGGCAAAGTAACGTTGGAATAGACATTGTCTTGAGTTGTGGCGCTTGCCGGTGAAGTCGGCAACCAAAGCGCCGAAGGAATTATTGAGAGAACCGAAGCAGCCAAGAGGTAAGTCAGCCATGTGGAGAGGCGGGTTCTAGTGCGTGAAAGAGTAAGCACGGGCCACCTCCCTCGCATCGATCTGGCTACGAGATTAGTTTAATAGCGTCCGGAAGGCGGGGACTAGCTCAATCGTTCCTTATGGCTGCCATCGCAAAACGGCTTCTCTTTCGAGAGCCCACAGCCGCAGAACTTGGGGTTTTCTAGCGTTTCCAGGATGTTTCCATCTGAATCAACCAGATCTACGTTGCCGCTCAGGCGAATCGAACCGCTCTTCGGGTTAACGAAGACCTGTGGGTTGGCAGCGGAATTCTCGCTCATGGAGATTAACTCTTAGTCGAGATAATCGCGCAGGACTTGTGAGCGCGATGGGTGACGGAGCTTGGACATGGTCTTTGACTCAATCTGGCGAATACGTTCGCGAGTGACGCCATAGACCTTGCCGATCTCATCGAGCGTCTTTGGCTGACCATCGGTGAGACCAAAACGCATCGCAACGACTCCAGCTTCGCGCTCTGACAGCGTGTCGAGCACAGAATGAAGTTGTTCTTGGAGCAAAGTAAATGAGACCGCATCTGCCGGAACAATTGCTTCGGAGTCTTCGATCAAATCACCGAACTCTGAATCTCCCTCTTCACCAAGTGGTGTGTGAAGTGAGATTGGTTCACGGCCATACTTCTGAACTTCGACAACCTTTTCAGGAGTCATATCAAGTTCTTTAGCCAACTCTTCTGGGGTCGGTTCGCGACCAAGATCCTGAAGCATCTGACGTTGAACACGTGCAAGCTTGTTGATGACTTCAACCATGTGGACTGGGATACGGATTGTGCGAGCTTGGTCAGCCATCGCACGCGTAATAGCTTGGCGAATCCACCAGGTTGCATACGTTGAGAACTTATAACCCTTTGTGTAGTCGAACTTCTCGACTGCGCGAATCAGACCCAAGTTGCCTTCTTGAATCAAGTCCAAGAACAACATGCCGCGACCGGTGTAACGCTTTGCGAGCGATACAACGAGGCGCAAGTTAGCTTCAAGCAGATGATTCTTTGCGCGACGGCCTTGCAGAACTAGTTGCTCGTATTCGCGCTTCGTCTTCTTATCAAGCTTCTTATCGTGCGCGATCTTCTCTTCAGCGAAGAGACCCGCTTCTACCTGCAACGAAAGTTCAACTTCCATCTCGGCGTTAAGAAGAGGTACGCGACCGATCAGCTTGAGGTAATCCTTCACTGGGTCAGCGGTTGCACCAGCCGTCATTACTGTCTGAGCAGGCGCATCATCTTCTTCAGAATCTTTGATGGTGAAGGCGTTCTCTTCGTTCTGAGATTCTTCCGCAACATTGATAACGCGGACTTCGGCCTTCTCTTCTTCGTCGCCCTCTTCAGCTTCTTCGGCGATAATCTCTTTTACTTCTTCAATAAGGGTCTCAATATCCTCGAGTTCGATCTCTTCGAGTTCGGCATCCTCATCCACCGACTTCTCGACGCTACCTTCTTTGAGCGCCTCTACCTTTGGCGGATTCTTGAGCGCCTCTTCGGCTGCCTTCTTTGCCTCAAGCTCTGCCTTTGTTGGGAAGCGACGTGGACCGCCTGATGCCTTCTTCTCGGCGGCGGCTTGTTCAGCGGCAGCTTGTGCCGCCTTCAGCGCTTCAAGCTCTGCCTTAGTTGGGAAGCGACGTGGACCTGTAGAAACTTTTTTTACTGCTGCTTTTTTAGCTGGGGCAGCTTTCTTTGCTGGTGCGGCTTTCTTTGCAACAACCTTCTTTGCGGGTGCTGCCTTCTTTGCTACCGCTTTTTTCGCAGGCGCAGCTTTCTTTGATGTTGTGGTCGCTGCCTTCTTGCTAGCAGTTGTTGCACTGGCGGCCTTTTTGGGCGCACGAATTACAGCCACGGAACATCCTTTTGTTTGCCTGGCCTAACTTCACTGACCAGTGGAATCGATACCCATATTATAACTTGTCCACAGGGCCTTGCGGAGCAGATCGCCCATGGTTTCCACCTCAATCAAGAAGCCATCGTGGCCAAATGGCGAGTAAATAACCTCCAGCGGGTGGGCGGTGGGCGTTAATTCGACGATTTCTTCCTGCAGTCGCAGCGGAAAGAGGCGGTCGGTATCTAATCCGACCACAGAAACTGGAATTGTGATGCCGGCCAGCGCAGCGGCTACGCCACCCCGACCTCGTCCCACATCATGCGAGTTCATCGCCTCGGTCAGCGCGATATAGGTATTGGCATCAAAACGCTTCGCCAACTTATTGGCTTGGTGATCGAGGTATGACTCGACCGCATAACGCCCGGTCTCATCCCCCTGTAGCTCACGGCCAAAGCGCACATCCATCTCTGACTCTGTCCGATAGGTCAGATGGGCGATCCGACGAGCGATCCCCATGCCTTCAATCGGGCCGCGCTCTTGCTCGTAGTAGTCACCGCCATTGAAGTTCGGGTCGGACTTGATTGCACGAATCTGAATTGAGGCGGCACCAATCTGATCACCGGTGGCGACCGCAGATGAGCCAATAGTGCAGATCGACTTTACGCGATCTGCATGATCGATCGCCCACTCGAGTGAGCGCATGCCGCCGAGTGAAGGTCCAACCGCCATGACATAACTCTTAATATCCAAGAGGTTGGTGAGTGCAAACTCTGCCGCCACCATGTCGCGAATCGTGACCGTCGGAAAGCGAGAACCCCAACGCTTGCCATCTGGCGCAATGGATGAGGGACCGGTACTCCCCTGACATCCGCCGATGACGTTGGGGCAGATGATGAAATATTTATCGCTATCAAGCGGTAATCCGGGTCCGACAATCGATGGCCACCACCCTGGTACATCTGACCAACCGGTCATCGCATGGTTGACGAGAATTGCATTATCGCGAGCTTCATTGAGCTCGCCCCACGTCTGGTACGCCAGCGTGACATCTGGCAAAACTTCACCGGACTCGAGAACTAGATCACCAATTTTCGCAAAGCGTCGATCACCGGGTGCGTGGTGTTCAAGCCATGCCCCGGTGACTAGACACTCTGAGTCAGATGACATCTCGCAATTATGCAGCGCTTAGAGAGCGGCCGCAAAGCCTCCTTCAATATCAGCCTTGATATCGGCAATATTTTCAAGACCAACTGAAAGTCGGATCAATCCTGGTGTGACGCCGGCACTCGCCTGCTCTGCAGCAGTTAGTTGTGAGTGAGTCGTAGACGCAGGATGGATCACCAGCGAACGCACATCGCCAATATTGGCAACGTGTGAGTGCAACGCAAGGCCTTCGACAAACTTCTTACCTGCCTCTAGGCCGCCTTTGATTTCAAAGGAGAGCACAGCTCCGGTTCCGTTAGGTGCATACTTCTTAGCGAGGGCATGCCATGGTGATGATGGCAGATTCGCGTAATTGACTTTCTCAACTTGCGGATGCGAAGCCAAGAAAGTTGCCACCGCTTCTGCATTTTGCACATGGCGTTCAATGCGAAGCGAGAGGGTCTCAAGTCCTTGCGCCAAGAGCCAGGCGTTAAATGGGCTTACTGCTGCGCCAGTATCGCGAAGCAAGGTTAAGCGAATTTTGAAGATGTAGGAGAGGTTTGCCCCGAAAGCCGAGCCAACGCCAAGCGCTTGCGCGTAGACCAAGCCGTGGTAACTAGGATCTGGTTGATTAAATCCAGGGAACTTTGCCGCCTGCTTTGCGAAATCGAAATTGCCAGAATCAACGATCGCACCGACTACAGAGTTTCCGTGTCCGGATAAGAACTTCGTGGCTGAGTGAACAACAACATCTGCGCCGTGCTCAATAGGGCGGATCAAAAACGGCGTAGCGACCGTGTTATCTACGATCAGCGGCACACCATTTTCGTGAGCGATATTTGCCACGGTTTCAATGTCGAGCAGATCGTTCTTGGGATTAGAGATGGTCTCACCGAAGAAGGCCTTCGTGTTGGGACGAACTGCTTTACGCCATGACTCTGGATCATCTGGGTTCTCCACGAACGTCACTTCGATTCCAAACTTCGGAAGTGTGTAGTGGAACAAGTTGTAGGTTCCGCCATAGAGGCTAGGTGAAGAGACAATGTGGTCGCCAGCTTCTGCGACATTAAGAACTGCGTAGGTTGTTGCGGCTGATCCCGATGCAACCAAAAGTGCAGCAACGCCACCTTCGAGAGCTGCGATGCGCTGCTCGACGGCATCTTGAGTTGGATTCATCAAGCGGGTGTAGATATTTCCAAGTTCGGCTAGTCCAAAGAGATCGGCAGCATGTTTGGTATCGCGAAATGTGTAAGCAGTTGTTTGGAAGAGCGGCAGCGCGCGAGCGCCGGTAGATGGATCTGGAACTTGACCAGCATGAATCTGGCGAGTTTCAAAGGATGACTTTGATGAATCAAATGACATGACAAACCTCCAGGTAGATAAGAGGGGTGCACAGAAAATGCGTTACCAATGGGAGCTAACCCATTTATATGTGACCCACGCTTGCCTATTGCACCGTGCAATAAGCCTGGTCTTCACCCGGAGCACCCCACCGTGGTGGAGGGTTGCCGTCCAGTAAGCCGGGGCTAAAACCTGGAACTCGTGACCTGTTGAAATACTACAACGCAATCGCCGTTGGCGAAATTATTCGACGGAACTTTCTCGCCATGTGGACGTCATTGGTAGGCGGCGATCCTTGCCGAAAGCTCGACGCGAGACCTTGGTTCCTGGCGGATACTGCCGACGCTTGTATTCAGCGCGATCGACCATTCCGATTACTCGAATCGCGAGCTCTCGGCTAAATCCCGCCGCCACGATCCCCGCGAGCCCACCATCATTTTCAATATAGATGGTCAAAATCTGATCGAGCACGTCGTACTCGGGCAGCGAATCACTGTCCTTTTGATCGGGGCGAAGCTCAGCCGAAGGCTCTTTGGTAATCGAATTCTCCGGGATCGGTGGGATCTGCCCCTGCTCCAGCGCCACTCGGTTGCGCCACTTGGAGATCGCCCAGACCTCAGATTTAAGGAGATCTTTAATGGGGGCAAAGCCTCCGACTGCGTCGCCATACAAAGTCGAGTAACCAACCGCCAATTCAGATTTGTTTCCGGTCGCCAAGACACAATGGCCCTCTTGATTAGAAAGCCCCATCAGCGTTGTTCCCCGAACTCGCGCCTGAACGTTCTCTTCGGCAAGACCAGTGAGTCCGAGATTGGTAACAAAGGAGTCGACCATCGGTTGGATCGGAAGGACTCGGTAGTGAAGTCCGATTCGCTTAGCGCTCTCTGCTGCATCAGCGAGTGAGTGCTCGGAGGAATATTGGGATGGCATCGCAACGCCATAGACGCGATCCGCGCCGAGTGCATCTGCCGCAATCGCGGCGGTGAGCGCAGAGTCGATGCCACCTGAAAGCCCCAAGATCACCGACTTAAAACCATTCTTATCGACATAGTCACGAAGTCCTACGACAAGCGCTTGCCAGATCTCAGCTTTGGGTTCCAATCGTGATGCAGCGCCATGGACCAACTTGAGATATCCCGGAACTCGATCTTCAGAGATGACCACATCGGGTGTACTTGTTCCGAGCTTCACATCAACATCGACCACCATTA
>CAIZGZ010000050.1 GCA_903932695.1 uncultured Actinomycetes bacterium
CTTGTGACATCTTATGAACTCACCCATTGGGCGTAGAAAAGCCCCAGGCCAGCAGCAACGCTGAGGCCGGCGATGATCCAGAAGCGAATAACAATGGTGACTTCTCCCCAACCCAGCAGCTCGAAGTGATGCTGGAGCGGAGCCATTCTAAAGACCCGCTTGCCCCCCGAGGCCTTGAAATAAAGGCGTTGAATGATCACCGACATGGTGATGATGACGAAGAGTCCACCGAGTGCAATGAGTAAAAGTTCAGTGCGAAGCGTGATTGCAAATCCAGCGATCGCACCGCCCAGTGAGAGCGAACCGACATCGCCCATGAAAATCTTTGCTGGCGAGGTATTCCACCATAGGAAGCCAGCACATGCTCCGGCAAATGATGCTGCGAGCACCGCAAGATCAAGCGGATCGCGAACTTGGTAACACTTAGTCAAAGCGACGGTACTCTCTGAGAGTCCGCAGCTCTGGCGAAATTCCCAGACGCCGATCAAGACGAATGCGAGCAGCGTCATAATGGATGTTCCGCTGGCTAAGCCATCGAGACCATCAGTCAGGTTTACACCGTTGCTCGTTCCAAGCACAAGAAAAATAACCCAGATCACGACAACGATTGCACCTAGCGTGAGGGAGGTGTCGCGAACCGTAGAGAGGTGAAGCGAGATTGGTGTGAGCTTAAAGCGATCTTTAAATCTCAGTCCAAAGATTGCGAAGAGGGCGGCAACGACCGCCTGACCTGTGAGCTTTTGCCAGCCGGTCAATCCGAGTGAGCGCTGCTTAACAATCTTGAGCCAATCATCAAGAAACCCAACTGCACCTAGACCAAGAACAAGTCCGATCACCAAGAGCGCAGATGCACTGATCTTTACTTCGTTGATGAGATGACTTGAAAGGTAGCCAGTCACCGATGCGACAATAAGAACTACTCCACCCATGGTGGGGGTACCGCGTTTGACGTGGTGAGTTGTTGGCCCGTCATCACGAATCATCTGACCATATCCCCGCTTAGCCAAAATTCGGATAAAGACTGGGGTGAGAAATAGCGCAAGAACGGTTGAGACCGACCCTGCTAGAAGAATCTCTTTCATTCGCTACTCACCTGCCAATTCCATAAAAACTTCTCTGCTAACTCATCAAGGTGCTCTGCTCTCGAAGCCTTCACCAGGACCACATCCCCCGCCTCCACGTTGTCAAAAAGTTCGAGCGCCGCTTCTTGAGTGAGGAGATTGTGAATCGTCATCGCCGACTCATCATCCCGCTCTAATCCGTTGAAATAGAGGTCGGTCCCGATTGAGACCAAGTGATCTACTCCCAAACTAGAGGCGAGTCTGCCAATTTCTAGGTGAGCTTTCCCCTCTAACTCGCCGAGTTCGTGCATTTTTCCTAGAAATGCCCATGAGCGACCCCCGCTCTCCTGTGCCAGCAAAACCAATGTTTTGAGCGCGGCGGTCATACTCTCTGGGTTTGCGTTGTACGAGTCGTTAATCACCGTCAGCTCGCCAAGTTCGTGCAATTCCATCCGCCACTTACTGGAGAGTTCGGCTTCCGAAAGTTGTGCCGCGACCAGATCGATTCCCAAGCCGACTTCCAGAGCGATTGCAGCTGCCGCTAATGCGTTTGCGATTTGATGTACTCCAAGTAAGCGAAGTCCGACTGGCGCACGTCCGCCGTCAGCAACGAGATCAAAATGAGCATAACCCCCGCGAATTTCGATATCGGCTGCACGCACATCGGCGCTTGGACCTTCGCCAAAAAATACCCGTTTCACCCCAGCTGGAACCGCCATGGCTTGTGTGAATGGATCGTAAGTACCAAGTATCGCCGAAGCTCCAGTTGGTAGTCCACTGATGATCTCTGATTTTGCCTGCGCGATTGCGGCCGGACTACCAAATTCACCCACGTGGGCGCTTCCGACCACTAATACAACACCGATTGTTGGTTGAGCGATCTTCATCAGAGTAGCAATATCCCCGATATGTCGCGCTCCCATTTCAACCACGCAATACCGAGTGCTCTCATCACAGCGCAGAATTGTCAGCGGTACTCCCAGTTCATTATTTAACGAACCCTGGGGAATAACAGTTGGCGCCTGGCTGCTGAGTATCGCGCCGGTTAAATCTTTTGTGGTGGTCTTTCCCTGTGAGCCAGTAATTGCAATAAAGGTACAACCGCTCATTTTTTCGCGAACATACGTAGCTAACTGAATAAGAGCGCGCGAGACATCAGAGACGATGATGGCTGGCAATCCCAAATTCGC
>CAIZGZ010000051.1 GCA_903932695.1 uncultured Actinomycetes bacterium
AGAAGAGTCCATCTTCAAAACCACTCTTTGTGACGCGCTTGAGATAGACGGCAGGAATGATCTGATCGGTATCGACATTTGAACGACGTAGTGGAACAGCGGTTCCAGTATGAGTAATAAATTTTTCCATTGTCATATCCTCCTTAGAGATCAGCCGGTGATGAGAGGGTTCCACGAATTGCAGTCGCTGCTGCAACCAGTGGACTTACGAGGTGGGTGCGACCACCCTTACCTTGACGGCCTTCAAAGTTTCGATTCGAGGTCGATGCAGAACGCTCACCAACAGTGAGTTGGTCGGGATTCATACCAAGACACATCGAGCATCCCGCTTGGCGCCACTCGGCTCCAAATTGCAAGAAGATCTGATCGAGTCCTTCGCTCTCCGCTTGAAGACGTACCTTGGCTGAGCCGGGCACAACGAGCATGCGCACTCCCTCAGCAATCTTCTTTCCCTTCAGGACATCTGCTGCTGCACGAAGGTCTTCGATACGGCCATTGGTGCAAGAGCCGAGAAAGACGGTATCAACTTTGATTGATTTGAAAGGTTGTCCGGCTTCTAGACCCATATATGTCAGTGCGCGCTCTGCTGCACCGACCTCCTCTGGGTCCGTGAAATCTGTTGGATGAGGGACGCTGCCACTCAACGGAGCGCCTTGACCTGGATTTGTTCCCCAGGTGATGAATGGTGAAAGTTCAGCGGCGTTGAGCGTGATCTCCACGTCGAACTTTGCATCGGCATCTGTCTGGAGCGTCTTCCAGTAAGCAACAGCTGCATCCCAATCAGCGCCTTGCGGTGCATGTGGCTTGCTCTTCACGTATTCAAAAGTTTTTTCGTCCGGTGCGATCAAGCCAGCACGTGCGCCCGCTTCGATCGACATGTTACAGATAGTCATGCGACCTTCCATAGATAGCTCGCGAATAGCCGAACCACGATATTCCAAAACATAACCTTGTCCCCCGCCGGTACCGATCTTTGCAATGATGGCAAGAATGATGTCCTTTGCTGTCACACCGGCAGGAAGAGAACCTTCGATATTGATCGCCATGGTCTTAGGGCGAACAAGTGGAAGTGTTTGGGTTGCAAGTACGTGCTCAACTTCCGATGTGCCAATACCAAATGCAAGGGCACCAAATGCACCGTGCGTTGAGGTATGTGAATCTCCGCAGACGATCGTCATTCCGGGTTGAGTAATGCCAAGCTGTGGACCAACAACGTGCACGATTCCCTGATTAGCATCACCCAGTGAGTGAATACGTACACCAAATTCTTCTGCATTCTTACGAAGAGTTTCGATCTGCAACCGAGAGACTGGATCGGCAATGGGTTGATCAATGTTTAGTGTTGGGGTGTTGTGATCCTCAGTTGCGATCGTGAGATCGGTGCGACGAACTTTGCGGCCAGCAAGGCGCAGACCATCAAAGGCTTGCGGTGAGGTCACTTCATGAAGGAGATGCAGATCAATATAAATGAGGTCAGGCTCACCTTCGGCGGCACGAACTACGTGATCAGCCCAGATCTTTTCGGCTAACGTCTTTCCCATTACGTGATCTCCTTAAACTGTCCGGCTCTACTTGCATCTCAGTATCTAAGATGTCAGTATTAGATTATGGACAAGAAGAATAGCGGAGTCGGCGTACTAGACAAATCCGTCCGGATCCTCGCCACGCTCGAAGCTGGACCTCATTCGCTCTCTGAGTTAGTGGCAGCCACCAAGATCGCTCGCCCTACGGCACACCGGTTAGCCGTTGCTCTGGAATTCCATCGCCTCGTGACGCGAGATCTCATGGGCCGCTTTGTCCTCGGCGCACGCGCCGCTGAACTCGCCTCCGCCGCAGGTGAAGACCGTCTGCTCTCAGTCGCCGCTCCCGCCCTCTCGGCTCTTCGAGATGCCTCCGGAGAGAGTGCTCAAATCTATCGCCGCCAAGGTGATCAACGAATCTGTGTTGCAACCGCAGAACGGTTATCCGGACTTCGTGATTCCGTTCCTGTAGGTACGGTGCTCACCATGCAGGCTGGCTCAGCTGCTCAAATCCTCCTTGCGTGGGAGGACCCAGAGAAATTGCATCGTGGTTTGATCAATGCGAAATTTACTGCCGCATCTCTCTCCGCTGTTCGTCGACGCGGCTGGGCTCAATCAGTGGGAGAACGTGAGGCCGGCGTCTGTTCTGTCTCAGCACCTGTGCGTGGCCCAAATAACAAAGTGATTGCGGCCGTGAGTATCAGTGGTCCTATGGAACGTCTCGGGCGACAACCTGGCCGAATTCATGCTGCTCAAGTAATGGCAACTGCAGCTCGATTGACGGAATATCTCACCCAAGTAAAGTAAGAATTAAATTCTTGGCAGGTGCCATTCAAATCTAATAGAGAGCTCGCGTATTGCGACCACAATGAGAGCGCCGGCAATAATTGGGATATATCGATTGATCGCAAACTCATGCAGACTTACACATGTGATCGCCCCTACCAAACATGAAGTGCCGATAGTTTCGCGATGAAGCAGGACTGGCTCAACCTGACAGAGCACATCGCGCAACAAGCCACCTGTTACTCCACCAATTAATCCGAGGATCGCTGCGATCACTGGTCGAACATGCGCATTCATGGCGAACTCGGTACTAGAGACTGTCGCGACCGCCAACCCGAAGGTATCGAGTGAGAGCATGAAGCGACCAACCGGTTCGGTGCTCTTGCGAAGAATTGTCAGCAGAACGGCCAGGCCAATCGAGGCGAAGAGCCATGGATTGAGCACCCACGATGGCGACTTGAGGAGAAAGAGATTTCGCAGAGTTCCGCCGGAGATGGAAGAGACCGCCGCGATCAGAGTGATACCGCCAAAATCCATTCCTTTAGCCGCTGCCACTCGGGCCCCCACAGTTGCGAAGGCGAAGGTGGCGATGAAGTCACAGATTGTGACGAGTGATGCCCAGGTGAAGTGTGAAAGATGCACGATGGTTATCTCCCCTGCGGGCGCTCATTCCTCATTGGACTACTAAACGGAGTGCTGATCGGTCTTCTGACCGATAAGCGCGGAAGTGGTAGCCCCGAAGGGATTCGAACCCTCGTAGCTGGCTTGAGAAGCCAGAGTCCTAGGCCACTAGACGACGGGGCCGCGCTTATGTACTTGTTCATTCTTCATTGCTATTACGGTGAAGCGGGTAAAGCCGGTACAACGGGTGGTGCGGGAACTGCGCTGGGGTACCAGGACTCGAACCTAGACTCGCTGAACCAGAATCAGAAGGGCTGCCAATTACCCCATACCCCAATTTAACCAGAGGTGAAGGATACCCTGATTTAAAGAATCGACGAAATGCGAGCCAAACTAGCCTCTCGTCCAAGCAGCTCCATGGATTCAAAGAGTGGCGGCGAGATATGGCTGCCGGTGACGGCAATTCTCACTGCGCCAAAGGCGATCCGGGGCTTGAGTCCGAGCTCATCGATCAACGCTACTCGTAGCGCTGCCTCAATCTCGGAATGGCTCCAGGTCGAGAGCGCCGAGAGACGATCGTGGGCAACCGTCAGCACCTGCTTGCTTTGCTCGTCGCTGACCTTCGGAAGAGAATCAGCCTCTACCGCAAACTCGGTCACGAAGAGGAATTTAAGCATGGGTGGAATCTCAGCAAGAGTGGCAATTCGCTCCTGAATAATCGGGAGGGCTTTTTTCACTAACGCGATCTGATCATCACTACCAGTGATCACCTCTGCGCGCAGCAAGAATGGAAGTGCGCGATTGAAAAACTCTTCAGGTGAGAGGGCTCGAATCTTGTCTCCGTTGATCGCCTCAAGTTTTTTCATATCAAAGCGAGCCGGACTTGAGTGCACGCGCTCCACAGTAAAGAGCTCGGTCAACTCCTTCATCGTTACCTCTTCACGATCCTCACCGGGTGACCAGCCAAGGAGCGCAAGGTAGTTACAGATAGCTTCAGGGAGATAACCAGCATCACGATACCAAGCGATGGAGACCTCACCATTTCGCTTGGAGAGCTTGGCGTTATCTTGACCCATCACAAATGGTAGGTGGGCAAAGGCTGGATAGTCTTCAGGCGCAACACCCATCGCTTGGTAGACCCGAATCTGTCGCGGAGTTGATGAGAGTAAATCTTCACCACGTAGAACATGGGTGACCTTCATCATCACATCATCGACCGCTACCGCAAGGGTGTAGAGCGGAGAGCCATCAGCGCGAACCAGTACAAAGTCTGGAACAAAGTTATGGTCGAAACTGACCTCACCGCGAATGAGATCGGTGAAGGTCGTTCCACCCTCTGGCATGCGCATGCGGACAACCGGTTTGCGCCCTTGGGCGACATACTCAGCAATTTGAGCTTCGCTCAAATTACGGCAATGTCCGTTGTATCCGGGTGCAACGTTGGCAGCGCGTTGTGCTTCGCGGACTGCTTCTAACTCCTCTGAGCTG